>CAJODT010000014.1 GCA_905233365.1 uncultured Succiniclasticum sp. | reverse complement strand
TGGAGCGGAATTTTTTCAAGCTCCTGGTGAATGACGGTATGTCGAGAAGGTGGGCTCCTTTCGATGACGAGTCATCCACCGATTTCAAAGCATTGCTTAAAGACTGTGACGCCCACGGGGCAATTCTGATAGCTGCAGACAATTCGCAGGAAATCGAAGGAGCGCAATGCATCACGCCCAAAACAATTGGGGAGGCCCACAAGGGTTTTGACTTCGTCGTCATTGGTTATGAACGGTCGCTGTTGGAACTGAGGGAAAAAGAGACCGCCTGTCTCGAACTGCTCTTTGATACGATGGAACTGGTCAGGGAAGGCGGCCGGGTGATCATACCCCAAAGCACGTACCGCTATTTATCTTACGGCCGCCAGGGTGCAGAGCAGCTCATGCTTGTGAAGGGACTGGCTCTGGAGCACATCTCTTCTTCACAGACCGATGCGGTGTTCGGCGTCCGGATGCGGGAGAAAAGTGATTTTACCTGGCATTATCAGAAGGCCTGGAAAGAAAGACTGGTATGAGCTTTCGCCCTATATGGTTTTGCGAGGCTTTCTCCTTTTGTAACAAACAAAAAAACCGGTATCAGCTTATTCGCTGGTACCGGTTTTGTCTGTTATTGAATTGATGAAACGGCGTTATTATGTTCCTTATTCTTTCACGATTTTTGCATCCGCAGCATTTTTCTTTACGGAAGCAATGCCGTTCAGGCAGCTCTTCATCGCCTTGTAGCCTTCGCTTACGGCAATGATCTGGCCGTTGGTTGCTTTCAGACGGAAACGGAATTCACCGGCTTTGTCTGCGTACACTTCAAATTTCGGATGCTTTTCTGCCTTGAAGCCTTCTACAGTTTGGTCTTCAATTGCGGCAATCGGCGCATTTTTCATTACACTTGCAATGCCGTTCTTGCAGCCGGAAGGAGATTTGTAAACCTGAGAGGCTGCAATGATTTCGCCATTATTGGCTACCAGATTGAAGCGCATACCTGCTTTGGACTCTTTTACCAAAAATTTTCCCATTTGACTTGCCTCCTTATACAATATATAGTTCTCTATGCTAATTGTACCATTATTAGAAAATTTGTCAACATAAAAGCTTAACCGTGCTGTCTTACGCTGTTTTGGATATATTGTTTACCACAATATATAGGTTTACTGAACCCATGACGGAATCGCAGATTTTTTTGTATGTTACCCTATTGTTTTTTGTAGTGTACAAAAAATATATATAATAAAATAATTTTTACATTTTTAACAAAAAATTATAGAAATACAAGCCGAGTCACTCATATAATGGGCAGATATGATATAATAACATATAAGCGGGGAAGAAAAGTAAGTACATCAAGACACTTAAACTGTCAGGGTCACTTATAGTGTCAAGAAGGAGCAGAACGATGAAACAAATTCAGTTTACATTTCGGGATGATAAAACGCTCGTAGAAGAGCTGCGAAAAATACGGCAATGGGTCAGAAGCAACCTCTGTTCAAAGGTGCTGATCCAGATTTATACTGAAATTCTGGACCGTAACCGTATCGAGCATGTGTGTGAAACCATCGGGCGTATGCTGCCGGAAGCTATCTATGCAGGTTGCTCTTCTAACGGGAATATTGTAAACGGTGATTTTTCCGGCGGATCGATTGCGGTTATCTGTTCACTGTTTGAGTACCCATCCACAAAGATTGAACTGCTTCAGTATCCGATGCTGCCGGGTGCGCAGGAAAATGTTGCGGAAAAGCTCGCGGCTGAAGTGGAGAAACGTCCGTGGGTCAAGGCAGTGGAGTTGCTTGTCACCATCCGCGGCATGTCCATGACATCGCTTTGCGAAGGCCTTACCCGTGTCAGGAAGGGTGTACAGATTTTTGGCGGGGGGGCTTTCTGCGAAGATCTGGAAAAAGACGACGCCTGCGTTTTTTCCAAAGCAAAAGGATATCAGGAGAAAGGCATCGTTTTTATCCTGTTTGGCGGAGATGACCTTCATGTGGAGAGTTCTTATGTTACTGGCTGGAAGCCTCTCGGTTCCTTCCTGAACATTACTGCGACGGACGGATGCTTCCTCAAAGAACTGAATGACCGGCCTGCGTTTGAGATTTATTACAAGTATCTGCATATCCATAACGATGAGCATTTTTTCAATAATACACTGGAGTTCCCCTTTCTTTACCGGCAAAACGGTATCGACATAATGCGTGCCCCGGTCGCAAGTAACCCGGATGGTTCCCTTACCATGACCGCGGATATCAGTCAGGACGTTAAGGCGAGGATTGCCTATGGCGACCCGTGGACGATTCTGGATTCAGCATGGCAGGAGGGAAACAGGATCCTGAAGTTTACGCCAGAGAGTATTTTCGTTTTCTCCTGTGCGGCTCGCCGGACCTTCTGGGGAAACCAGGAGGTAGGAAAAGAGACCGAACCTTATCAGGAGGTCGCTCCGACTTCCGGTTTTTACACTTCAGGAGAGTTTTTACGGACAGGTGATTTCGTAAACCAGCACAATGTTACCCAGGTGATTGCAGCTATGCGGGAAGGCGAAGCGAAAGAGCATCCGGAAAAGGAACTCAGCATGACAGAGCGGACCTTTGAAGGAAAAATCTCCATGATCAACCGTATGGCAACATTTATCAAGACAACGACGGAAGAACTGGAAGAGGCGAATCGAAAGCTCCGCGAGCTGGCGGTCGTCGATGCAATGACAGGAGTGGGAAACAAGACGGCTTATCTGGAGAAGATGCGCTCACTGGATGAACAGATTTCCCGGGGGATGGCTTCTTTCAGCGTTTGCGTGTTCGATCTGAACGGTCTGAAAGAAATCAACGACAAATACGGGCATGAGTGCGGAGATATTGCGATTTGTGACGCGGCAGAAGTGCTGAAAACAGTGTTTGGGAAAGAACGCCTTTACCGGATAGGCGGAGATGAATTTATTGCTATTCTGGACGGAATGAAACAGTCCGATACTGACCGTTGTTTCAGAGAGGTAGAAGATAAAATTCTGCTGCATAATCAGACGGAAAGGCCTTACAAAGTGCCCCTTGCCATTGCCAAAGGGGCTGCGGTTTTTCAAGCCGGGGAGGATAAGGGTTACCGGGATGTATTCCGCCGGGCAGATAATGACATGTATCAGAAAAAGGCGGCTTATTATGTTTCCCATGATCGTCGCAGGCGCTGACGCTGTTAAAATGGTCTGAAAATCATTCGTTTATGTAGCTGAATGATATGTCTGCAATAAACAAAGCATAAAGAAAACCGAAAGGATTCATTGATTGTTTCCTTTCGGTTTTTTGTTATTTTGTTAAAATTGTATATTACAGCATAAATTTGCGCAAATCGGAGGGTGCTTTCGGTGAAAGCAGCGCAAAGGGGATATCCAGAACGGTAAAGGCGCCGCATTTGCCCTGCTCGAAATGCAGCCGGTACATGGCCCGGGCATAGGCTGTCAGCACGCTGGAGGTGAACTGTGGGTTGCTGTCCAGCTTCAGGGAGAATTCCATCACGTGGCAGGTGGTGTCATCCGTTTTTCCGTTGCGGAACACAAACCCGCCGTGGGGGATGCCGCTGTGGTTTTTCGCGAATTCTTCTTCAGAAATAAAGTGGACGGTGGTTTCGTAACCGACAAAATAGTTAGGCATAGTTTTAATGGCCTTTTCGATGGCCTGCAGATCAGCGCCTTCTTCTGGTACCACAAAGCATTCACGCAAGTGCATTTCATTGCCAGGGGCGTCCGTTCCTTTGCCGCTGCGGACAGCTTCCAGATACTCTTCCTTGGGAATGGTGTACTGTTTGCCGTTCTTTACACCTGGGATGCGGCGGATGGCATCGGAATGGCCCTGACTCACACCCTTGCCCCAGAAGGTGTAGCTTTTTCCTTCCGGCAGCACGCTGTCGCCCAGTACGCGCAGCAGTGAAAACAGACCGGGATCCCAGCCTACGGAAATGACAGCGGCAGTATTGTTTGCTTTTGTAACCGCTTCCATGTTAGCGAAATGCTCCGGAATGCGGGCATGGGTATCGAAGCTGTCTACCGTTACGAAATGCTGTGCCAGCTCCGGTCCCTGATCGATCAGGTCTGTGGCGGAACCGCCGCACAATACCATCACGTCAATTTTGTCTTTATAGTCCAGCACATGTTTCAGGTTGATGGCAGGAACGCCGCTGGCCGTGCCGGGAAGGTCGCGACGGGAGAATACGCCTACCAGTTCCATGTCTTCTGCCCGGTTTACCGCCAGTTCTACGCCGTGCCCCAGATTACCGTAACCACAAATGCCGATGCGAATCTTTTTTTCCATAATTAATTAGCTCCCCTCTGTATGTGTAATCTATTTATTGTCTGCCGCCCCGTTACGCGCAGGTATACGGGAACGCCGCTTCATCACGTTTGCGATGTTTCGGACGGCAAATAATAATTCCTATATTAATTTATCAAATTTAAACGGTTTTGTGAACAATTTTATAAAAAATTTACCAAAAAATTGTGTCTGTGATATAATTACTAATTAGAATACAAATTGCTAAAAATTTTCTGTAGAAAGGGGTGTGAGTCATGGATATGGATTATCATTTTGGTACGGTGTACGTTCTTTCCCGCTGGGCTGATTTCGGCAGCTTCAATGCGCGGACAATTGCCGCGACCTCCCAGCTTGTGGATGATAATTTTGACACGACGCCCTTTTCTGACGTAGAAGAAGAAAAGAATATTGCCCGTGGCATTAAGGTGCGCTATTCCTGCCAGAATGTGTGGGGCAACATTTCCGGCAAGGGTAATGAGGACATCTGGATTCCCTTCCACTTTTTGCCGGGATTGCAGGGAGAAACTGAAGCCCAGAAGCTGGTCTGCAAGAAACACAGCGTAATGGCAAAACGGCTGAAATTCCGATTATATAACACGAAGCTGGACAATTCCAATTATGTATTCCGTCTGGGAGTAGGGCTTCACGTGCTGGCAGATACCTGGGCCCATCAGGAATTTGCAGGCATCAACAACGCGGTGAACCAGGTGAAGAATCTGCTGTTTTCCACCCAGGGCAGCATGGTAGAAAAGATGCTGGACGAAATGCTGGATTCCACTTTACTCAGTAAGGTGCTGGACCTGGTGATGCCTTTGGGTCACGCGGCAGCGGTCCACTGTCCGGATATGCCTTACCTGTGGTGGAAGAGCGGGGAGCGTTTTACCGGCGGGCGCAAGAACTGGGATGAATTCATGGACGCGTCGGATGAACTCTATGCGGTACTTCAGCACGTCAGCGGCGTGCCGGAAACGGGCCTGACCATGGAACAGAGGGACAAGCTTTCGGAATGCTTCAAGGGTTTCCAGTCGGAAAATATCAACCGACGCTACGGGTTTTGGATTGACCGCATCCGGGAGAATTTCTTTGAGTTTAAGGATTTTGATGAAGGCGACCGGAATGTGGAATACAGCATCGGCCTGATTTTGGATGACCTGAACTGGCGTAAGCAATTCTATGATGAAATCAACGATCATTTTTTCTGGGTGAAACATCAGCTGGAAGAAAACGGGATCGACCGGTTGGGAAAGAAGTATAAAGGATATTGAAGCGAGACAAAAGAGAATAAAATAGTGTAAATTTGTGAAATTTTGAGAGCGCAGCCGTGGTAAATCCACGGCTGTTTTGCTATAATGAATAGAACATTGGGATTTTCGCGGGAACCGTTTATCGAAAGTAACAAGGATTGTTTTTGCCCTGAAATTTCAAATCGGGTAATGCTAAAAATTGTGTTAAAGTATAGGATATAAGCAAATGAAAAATTCTGCGGCTCTTTCCGTAATTGGCGCCGGTATCCTGTGGGGCCTGATCGGGCTTTTTGTCAACCTCCTGTCTGGCAAGGGGTTTGAACCGCTGCAAATCGTTACATTACGTGTGACGGCAGCTCTGTTCCTCAGCGCGCTGATTACCTGGCGGACGGACGCCCGGCAGCTTTCCATTGCAGCCAGAGACGGATGGCTGTTTTTTGGCAATGGGGTTTTAGGGCTTGTCTTCTTCAACTGGTGTTACTTTAATGCCATCGCCGGCGGCAGCCTGGCCATTGCCGCCCTGCTGCTGTACACCGCGCCGGCTTTTGTCGTGGTGATGTCTGCGATTTTCTTTCACGAAAAACTGACAAAAGAAAAACTATTTGCCCTGATCATTACATTTATCGGCTGCGGCTGCATTACCGGAGCCTTTTCCGGCAGCCTTTCTGTCAGCCGCAAGACACTGTTGTACGGTTTGGGCAGCGGTTTCGGATATGCGTTGTACAGTATTTTCGGCAAACCGGCCACACAAAAATATTCGCCCCTGACCGTGAGTTTATGGTGCTTTGTGTTTGCAACTGCGTTCACGCTGCCCGTTTCCGGTCTCGGGACCAAACTGTCCCTGTTCGGCGACTGGCAGGTATGGGGCGGGATTCTGGGTATCGGCTTCATCAGTTGTGTGCTGCCCAACATTTTTTACATGCGGGGCCTGCAAAATCTGGAGGCCGGCCATGCCGCGATTTTGGCGACCATAGAACCGGTCGTCGCCTCTGTCGTCAGTTTTCTGTTTTTAGGAGAAACATTTACTTTACAAAAGGTGCTGGGCATCGTGTTAATTTTGGCCGCGGTTCCCATATTGAACCGGTCGGCCAAGCAAACAAAAGAATGAAGGGTACAAACATGTCAGAAAAAAATACGGAGGACGCAAACCGCTTAAAGCATATTGAGACTTCCCTGCGGACAAAGTACAAACATAAAATTTTTAATAAGTTTGTGCAGGCTATCTGCGATTACGATTTGATACGCCCTGATGACCGCATTGCCGTCTGCATTTCCGGCGGCAAGGATTCCATGCTCATGGCCAAATTATTTCAGGAGCTGAAACGCAGGAATAAAATTCCGTTTGAAATAAAATTCCTGTGCATGGATCCGGGGTATGCTGAGCGCAACCGGCAGCAGATCGAATATAATGCGGCGCTGCTGAATATTCCCATCGCAATTTTTGAAACAAAGGTGTTCGACGCCGTGTTTCATGTGGAACAGAATCCCTGTTATCTATGCGCAAAGATGCGGCGGGGATTCCTGTACCGTTACGCCCAGGAAGCAGGCTCCAACAAAATCGCGTTAGGCCATCACTTTAACGATATTATTGAAACCAATCTTATGAGCATGATTTACGGCGGTGAAATCCGTACCATGATGCCCAAGGTGAAAAGCGCAAACTGGGAAGGCATGGAACTGATCCGCCCTATGTATTATGTACGGGAAGCGGATATCAAAAGCTGGCGGGATGAAAACCATCTGCAGTTTCTGCAGTGTGCATGCCGGTTTACCGAAAAAATCGCCGCAGCCGATCCCAACGCGCCGGCCCCGTCGAAGCGGCAGGAGATTAAGCAACTGATCGCAGCTCTTGCGAAAGAAAATCCCCAGGTTCCCAACAATATTTTTCACGCCATGGAAAACGTGAATCTTTCCGTCGTACTGAATTACAAAATGAAGGGCGTCCTGCACAATGTTCTGGATGAGTATGATGACGCAGGTTCGAATGAAGATGTTAGCGAATTTCTGTAAAATGTGCTATAATCCTTATATGTTTTAAATAATACTTAAGGAGACGCCGGTTAATCCGTGTTTTCTTAATTGATGGAGGAGAATACTCATGGTACCTGACAGGGGGACAAGGGCGGAAGTAAATCTGGACGCCATAGCAAATAATATTAAAGCCGCCAGGAAAAATCTGAAACCGGACACAAAGCTGTGCGCGGTAGTGAAGGCCAACGCGTACGGCCATGGTGCAATCCCTGTGGCCATAACCTGCGTGGAGGCCGGTGTGGATTATTTTGCGGTGGCGCTGGTACAGGAAGCTGTAGAATTGAGGGAAGCGGGCATTACCAAACCGATCCTTGTGCTGGGGGCTATGCCTGTCCGCCCGTCTATGGCAGATATTTGTGTGAGATTTAACATCTCCCATGCAGTGTTTGATGAAGAACGCCTGAACCTGCTTAATGAAGCAGGGCTGCGGCGTGGTAAAAAAGCTAAAATCCATCTTGCCCTGGAAACAGGCATGCACCGGATTGGTATAAAAATTGAAGAAGCGGCTGCTTTTGCGGAAAAAGTAAAGCAGATGAAGGGTATCGAAGTAGTCGGCGCCTTCTCCCATTTTTCCGCGGCGGATGTGGAAGATTTTTCAGTACGCACAGTTCATGAAAGGCGTTCAGGCTTTGGAAGCCGCCGGACTGAAGATTCCCATTAAACATATCTGCAACAGCGCGGGCATTGCGGAACTGCCCCAATACCAGCTGGACATGGTGCGCCTGGGCATTACCCTGTACGGTTCCCTGCCGTCAGACATTAAAGAGCCGTATATGGATTACCGTCCCGTTATGTCTTTTAAGACCCAGATTGCTTTTGTCAAAACGTTACCGGCAGGCCGGGACATCGGCTATGGCAGGACCTTTACAACCCAAAGGGAAAGCCGTATCGCTACGGTTCCCGTGGGTTACGCTGACGGCGTCAGCAGACATCTGTCCAATAAAGGCTGCATGATGGTGAGAGGCAAGCGGTCCCCCATCGTAGGCCGCGTCTGCATGGACCAGATCATGCTGGACGTGACAGACATTCCGGACGTGGCTGTGGGTGATGACGTAATCATTTACGGTGGGCCGGAGTTGCCGGTAGAAGAAGTAGCAGCGGCAGCCGGAACGATTTCCTACGAACTGTTCTGCGTGCTGCACCCCCGCGTTCCCCGTGTGTATGTGAGAGACTGGGGCGCAGAAGAGTAATGTGCTTTTCGACTGTTTCCTTACATTCGCGATAGTTTCCCGGTCATTGCACAAACTCAATGAATCAATTTTTTCATAAATCTGTTTCATAATAAAAAAGAGGGGCGTTGCCTGTGCACGCCTCTCTTTTGTTATCATTTGTTAAGGAGATACGGATCAATTTGTCTTTACGCTGGCCAGTGCTCAATCGTTTTCCTTAATGTAATTGCCGTTGACCCAGCCCTGGATCCAGCCGTATTGCTTATTGTAATATTTTACTTCATACCATGATTCCGCATCGGCTGCGGTAATTTTGTTCAATAAGGAGACATGATCGCCTTTGAAAAATACTCCCAGGCTTTTGTAATTATCGCCGGGACCGGTACGGATATCCACTTCATTGCCGGTGATGGTACCGGGATGGTAGCCGGGCCATCTGGGGGTCATTTCCCCGACGAATCCCCCTTTTTGTACAAAGGGCAGTATTTCGCTGACTAAAAGCGCGGCCAGATCGACATTTTTCGGTTCCCGGATGTCTCCGTGATAATGACCGGGGGCAACTCCTTCGCCGCTGAAGATTCTTTCTGAAACGATCATGTTTCCTCCGGCGTCATAATCCACAAGGATATACATGGGAATCAAATGATGACTACCGCGCCATTCCCCGTAGTGATGATCTTTATCGTAGCTGTCGTTTTGAATCAGGAACTGTGTTATAAAAAGTCCTTTCTTTTTACTGTTGTCTTTGTCCAGATCTTTAAAAACCGCCTCCGGGTTTTCGATACTGGCGATGCGGTTGTTTTTCTGATCCACAATATAAACCCGGTCATTGACCCTTGCCATAAAGCCGTTGGAGTTATGGCCGTAAGTGGAACAGGCAACAGCTCCCTGAACACCGAAGCGCGCCAGCTCAGCTTCTGCGGATTGGGGCGCTGCAATTGCGGTGTTGTCTATGCTAAAGACAGAAAATAATGCGGTCATACATACTAATACAGCCAATGCTGACAAATTTTTCAGCCAGCTGCAATCTTTTCCTTTTGTCATGGTCAGAACCTCCCGTGCCAATATAGTTTGGATTTGATAATTCATTATAACACAAATTTTAAAACAAATCTGTCTGATCTATTTTATCGATTTATAATGATTTAAATAATAAAGAGAAGAAGAGTTGTGATATAATAAACTTAAAAGTTCTACTTGCTTCATAAGGAGACGACATAACGATGAATAAAAAAGAATGCCTGCAGCTATTGAAAAAATTTGAAGGAAGTACTTTTATAAAGTACTGCGGCCTTATACTGGAAGATGCGGACTGCGGTTGGGTGAAAGCTAGTATGCCTGTGAAAGAAGAAATCACAAATCCTTTCGGCTTTGTTCACGGGGGAGTGTTGAATACCCTGATTGATTCGGCGGGCGGTATTGTCTGCTGGACCGTAGGCTGCAAGGTCTGTACCTTAAACCTGTCAACATCGTTTATGAGCAATGTGAAAGTGGGACATAAGGTTTTTGCGGAAGCACGCGTAGTTCGTAAGACCGACCATGTAGTTTTTACGGAAGTCCAGGTTTACAGTGACGAGGGCGATATTCTGGCCAAAGCCAGTGCCACTATGTATATCGTTGGAGTGTATGATAAAATTCCACCGCAGTGGTAAATTTTGTAATTTTAGATTAAGCAATCCTTATAATTAAAAGGTAATTGAATTTGCGCGAACTGGTAAGAAGTATGCTATAATAGTAAAAATTAAAAGCTCTGGAACTTAGTCCCAGAGCCGGGTTTGGTTTGGTGATCCAGGAGGGATTCGAACCCCCGACCCACGGCTTAGAAGGCCGTTGCTCTATCCAACTGGGCTACTGGACCATATGTTTGTGAAGGATGGATTAATTTACTGTACCACTTACTGTACCATTCCATTCGGAATGGACAGTGTCTACGGATATTCAAAATCCTTGTAGAACCATCACAAACTGACAACACATTATAACACAACCATATATCACTTGCAAGGGTAATTTCAAGCAGGGTAATTTCAATACAGATAGAATTATTAATTACTTTTTTAATAAAATACTCAGCAATACTAACTAAACAGGGTCTCCTATGATTTGTTGCGTCATAGAAGACCCTATTGGCCGTTTTGTCGTAATTGTTCTCCAGTCTGCGAACAAAATGCACGACACCATCCTGTCCAGAATAAAAATCGGTCTGAATCTTTTGAATTCCACCATAGTTTTAACCGGCTGTCTTGGACCAATACGTGTGGGTATTTTCGGTTCTCCAGCGATATTTTCCGTGGTATTCGGGGATATGCGAATTACGTACATTGATTGTGTATGAGATACGTCTGCCTGCCGGAACCCTGACACTGTTCACGTAGTGCTGGGTGCCGTAAGTCGTCCACAGTTGCTTGCCATTGTCGGCAGTAATTATTAAATCAAATTCATACCGTTTGACATAAGCCATTTCGTCCCCGGTATTTTCAAAAAAGCCGACAAGTTCCGCATTGCCCTGGTGCAGATAAACATGTTGGGTATGGAACCGGATGAGGGGCTTTGCCGCCGCTGCCAGCGGGAAAATTATCGTGCAGAGCGCGGTAAGAACAAAGAGCAAAAAGAATCTGGACGTTGTTTTCATAAACTCACCTCCCTCCCTCGTTTCGTCAGTTCTCCATATTTTAGTATGAACCGGTATCTGCATTATGTCAAGGAACATTTTCGAGCTTCTGCAGTTATGGCGGTGAGAGATCAGTTTCTGGGCCGTATAAAGTGGTATAACGCATGAAAAAGAAAATCAAAATTTTGTTAACGGAAGGCAACAAAGGAAAATGTAAATAAAAAATCAAGTGAATGTTTTCTTCTTCTTTATTATTTATGGATTCATGTGATATAATAAGCCGAATATGCTAAAACAGTATAATAGTGTTTATATTTCCACGGAGATGCAATAATGAATCAATTACCTGTCAAAGCAATCGTTCTTTTGCTGATTATTGTTGGTTTTAATATTTTATTTGGTATCGACGGGGTAGCGCTGCTGGACCCGGACGAACCGGTTTATGCGGAAACGGCCAAGGAAATGATCCGTTTCAACGAATATCTTTCCCCCCGCATCTACAATGAATACTGGTATGACAAACCACCGATTTTTTACTGGCTGCTGGTTGGTTCCCTGAAGGTGTTCGGTGGTTTTTCCGAACTGGCGGCCCGTCTGCCGGCATGCCTGATGGCCATCGGCGCTGTGTTAATGACAACAATTTCTGCCGCCCGCCAGTTTAATGCCAGGGCAGGGTTCTGGTCCGGCTTGGTCATGGGTACCACGGTCATGATTATGTACATGGGAAAAGCTTCCGTAACGGACTCGACACTATTATTCTTTATGACAGGCGCGTTGCTCTGCTTTATGCACGAAAAATACTGGCTGATGTATCTGTTTTGCGGGTTTGCGGTGATGACAAAGGGACCCATCGGAATCGTTTTCCCCGGTGCGATCATTTTTCTCTACCTGCTAATTACCCGCAACCTGAGGCGGTTACTGCGAATGCATGTAATTCCCGGAGTGATTTTGGTGGCGGCAGTGGGAATGCCCTGGTACGTGTTCATGTTCCAGAATCACGGTATGGATTTCATTTATGAATTTATCGGCTTCCATAATATCAGTCGCTTTACCGCGCCGCTGCACCCCAAACGGGTACACTGGTGGTTTTACCTGCCGGTCATTATTCTGGGATTATTCCCCTGGACCGGTTTGCTGCTAAAGTCCATTAAAGATGCCGTTGCCCGAAGCGTGGGGAAGGAGAGTACAAAGCTGCTGTTTCTGCAGGTCTGGTGGATTTTTGTGTTCGTATTCTTTTCCATTGCCAAAACAAAACAGGTTTCTTACATGCTGGTATTGCTGCCGGCCTTGTCCATGATTATTGGCTGGAATATTGAGCGGATGACCTGCGACAATGGGAAGTATCAGTCTGGCTGGGTGGCAGGTACTTTCGTCATGTACCTGCTGATGGGCGTCGCCTGGATCGTTGGCGGGCGTCAGATGCCTGAGGTTGCTATGTACGGAATAATTCTGGGCGCTGTTACCCTTCTGCTGGGGGCGTTGATTTTACTTTCCCTGAAAAAGTACTCCAATGTGGAAACAGCGGCCTGGCTCCATGTGGTAACTGGGCTGGTGACTATGGTCATAGCTTTTGGCATAATGATGCCGCAGCTTCAGGATCGCTTCAGCGTAAAAACGATTGCGCAGACCTACACAGCAACAAAAAAGGATGCGTCAAGAGTGCTGTATATCGATAAGTTTTTACGGCCGGGCTTTATGCTGTACACGGACATCCCCGGAATCGAAGCGGACACCAACAGTGAAAAATCGCTGGAAGCGGTAAAACAGGATTCCCGTCCGAAATACATCGTCATGCGCGAGTTCATGTATAATAAAATGAAAGAAAAGATGGGCGGCGAAAATTGGGAGCTGCTGGAAAACAAAAAGGGCATCTGTATTTACAGAAGCCGGTAGTTTTACTTTAAATGGCAGTGGAGGGTTGTTTCCCTTACGCGGTATGAAAACGGATTCAGTTATTTTCCGATAATAATACTTAAAACGGTATTTAATCAGGTAAAACTTAAACATGAGGTTAAGCAGGAGTATGTCTTCAGAAACCGTGCTGTACATGGTGATCCCCTGTTACAATGAGCAGGAAGTGTTGCCGGATTCAGCGGAAAAACTCAAAAATAAAATTACAGATTTAATTGAGCGAAGAAAAATCAGCAAAAACAGTAAAATCTGTTTTGTGAATGACGGGAGCCGGGACCGTACCTGGGAAATCATTCAGGAGTTCTGTCAGCGGGACCCGGTGTATTCCGGCATCTGCCTGGCTCACAATGAAGGGCATCAGAATGCGGTGCTGGCTGGTCTTATGACGGTGCTGCCCTACTGCGATGCGGCCATCAGTATGGATGCGGATCTGCAGGATGACATTGACGCCATAAATGCTATGATTGACAAGTACGATGAGGGCTGCAACATTGTGTACGGCGTCCGGGACAACCGGGAATCGGATACGTTCTTCAAGCGGGTTACGGCAGAAGGTTTTTACCGTTTTATGAAAATCATGGGCGCCGAAGTAATATTCAACCATGCGGATTTCCGCCTCATGGATAAAAAGGCATTGGCTGCCTTTGGGGAATATCAGGAAGTGAACCTGTTCCTTCGGGGCATCGTCCCCATGATCGGGTTGAAACATGACTGCGTGTATTATAAGCGGAAGGAACGGCTGGCAGGAGAGAGCAAGTACCCGTTGAAAAAGATGTTTTCCTTTGCCTGGCAGGGAATTACCTCTTTGTCGTCCAAACCCATCAAATTTATTGTAGATTTGGGGTTGGGTATTTCCGTGATCAGCGGGTTGGTATTGATCTGGTCGCTGTTCCGGCATTTTACCGGACAGACCATTGCAGGCTGGACCAGTCTGATCATCTCCCTGTGGTTGTTGGGCGGACTGATCCTGCTGGCCATCGGCATCATCGGAGAATACGTGGGCAAGACGCCGTCCCCGGTATCTGGTTCAAGAGTTTATAGATGCCAATCAGAAAGACGGGGTAGAAA
Organism: uncultured Succiniclasticum sp.; assembly: GCA_905233365.1. Classification (GTDB taxonomy): domain Bacteria; phylum Bacillota; class Negativicutes; order Acidaminococcales; family Acidaminococcaceae; genus Succiniclasticum. The sequence goes on along the minus strand of CAJODT010000014.1, from coordinate 25,823 downwards.
AATAAAAAAGACCTTCTGCGTCGGAATCGCCAGATTTTCATCCTGCGTTACAGAAAGTCTTTTTAAACAAAAAATGGAGCGGGCGATGGGAATCGAACCCACAACATCAGCTTGGAAGGCTGGAGTTTTACCACTAAACTACACCCGCGTTTTAAGTGTTTACTCTGTTTTCAATTTTCGCTCAACCATGCGGCTGAAGTGCATTTGGCACTGCAAACAGCCTGTTTTGCGACAAAAATATTATAATTGATAACAGTGGATTTGTCAAATTTTTTGACTGAAATCTGATGTTTGGACAAAAAAGGGGACAAAAGATTATTGTCTTCTTCAATATAAATATTGATTACCGTCAATGGCAACGTTCTGTTGTGCGTTATTTTTTAACAGGAAGAAGGAGGGGATTTCTTTGTTAAAAGGACTAATTGCAGGAATGGCTCTGCTTTCAATTTTGAGTGTAAGTGCCGAAGCCTGCACGGTGATGGTTGTTACAAAGGGTGCGTCTGTAGACGGCAGTGTGCTGGTATCCCATTCGAACGACGGCTTCGGCGGTGAAATGAACCTTGTCTATGTGCCGGCGAAAGATCACCCAAAGGGCAGTCTCCGTCCCGTTTATCCTACGGCAGTCGCGCTGGATGAAATGCCTGAGTACAACGCTTTTAACCAGCCTGCCCTGGTGACGACGGAACGGGGTGACGGCTGGAACTATCCCGGCAGACCGCAGACCAAACCCATAGGTTATATTCCTCAGGTGGAACACACTTATGCCTATATGGACGCAGATTATGGCGTACTGAACGAGCACGGCCTGATGTTCGGTGAATGCACTGACAAGTCAGAGCACCTGATCCGGGCTCCCTACAAGGAAGGCGAAGGGATTTTTTATGCGTCCGAGCTCAGCCATGTGGCTCTAGAACGCTGCAAGACCGCCCGGGAGGCCATTCAGCTTATGGGCAGCCTGATCGATGAGTACGGCCTCTGGGGCACGGCGGAAACGCTGGCCGTCGGTGACAAAAACGAAGCCTGGATTTTTGAGATGCAGATGGTGCCCGGCGGCAAGGGCGGCCTCTGGATAGCGGAAAAGATTCCTGATGGGAATTATTCCATCACAGGGAACCAGCTGCGGATCCGCGCTATCCGGGAAGGCGATTCCGACCAGATGTTTAATCCGCGACTTCCGCAGATGCTGAAGGACCTCGGCTGGGCGGCTTACGACGAAAACGGAAAGCTGGACTGGGTACTGTCTCTGGAGGCCAAAGAATTCAACCATCCGTATTATTCCCAGCGGCGCGTTTGGCGGGGACTGAGCAGCGTTGCTCCGTCGAAGAACTTCCCGCCCAGGGTCAGCGGCTGGGATTCGAAGACATATCCCCTGTCCGTTACCCCTGACAAAAAACTGGACGTAGAAGATATCATGCGCCTGCACCGGGACTACTACCAGGGGACAGAGTTCGATAAATCGAAGAGTTCGCTGGCAGGCCTGTACGGATCGCCCTACCATTACGAAAAAGAAAAAGGAGAGCGTTCCATCCTGTCGGCGAAGACGAGTTATTCTCATGTGGTGCAGAACAATGACGCCCTTCCGTCGCCGATTGTCTGGTACGCAATGAATACGCCGCTGGAGAATTCTTATATTCCCTTTGCCGTAGCGGAAATGCCCAAAGCGTATAAACACGCTCTGCGCGACATCTATGATCCTACAAAAATGTATTGGGCAGCTAACCAGGTCATGTCCCTGTCGCAAGGCTATTTCGATATAATATATCCACTTGTAAAAGAGGCGGTCGGCAAATCGGAGGAAGAATCCCATCGCTTGGTCAAAGCATCCCGCGGTCTCTCAAAGGAAAAGTTTACTGAAGAGCTCAACAAGAACGCGGTGAAAATTTTTGAAGACTGGAAGCAGCTTTACGCGAAACTTTTAATGAAATATAACTGCGGCGTGGGCATCCGCTACGAGAAATTGCCGGATCCCCATACACCGGAAAAATACTGAGGACTTTATGTTTTAAAAAGCTTCGGATGAAAGATATTTTGGATTTGTAATTTAAGGAACTGTAATATTATTCAGATGTATCTTAATAAGTTAAAAGAAAAAGCAATATAAGAGGAGGAATCGGTATGACAAGAGTAAAAGAGACTATCGTGCGGCACGACAAGGGTTACAACTGCGCCCAGTCAGTAGCCTGTACCTATGCTGACCTGGTAGGACTGGATGAAGCCACCATGTTTAAAGTGACAGAAGGCCTGGGGAAAGGCATGGGCGGCACCCTGGCGACCTGTGGCGCATTAAGCGGCGCCTGCGTGCTGGCCGGTATGAAACGGAGTACGGGCAATTTGGAAACTCCGGATAGCAAACTGGAAACCTATAAGCTGGCGGAAGAAATCGTAAACAGATTCCAGGAACAGTGCCATTCCCTGGTTTGCAAGGAGCTGAAAGGTTTTAACTCCCTGTCCGGACTGCATTATGAACGCAGCCCGTATTGCGGAAGAGGTGTTGGATTTAAAGGCATAAGTTTTTATCCTGAAGACAGGGAACTGCAAGCTGATTTTGTTGCAGAGTGTTATAAAAAAGAAAGGTTTTCCATTAAAAAATAAGCCGGCTGCAATTTGTGTGCAACCGGCTGTTTTCTTTAAAAATAAAATGGTCGGAGCAGCAGGACTCGAACCTGCGACCCCCTGCTCCCAAGGACTGTGTAAAAATGCTTATAAATAGCGTGGTTGACGTATTCTAAAAAATGTTTGGGTACATTTTTGGGTATGTCTTTCTTTTTGGATGCTGCAATCACGTTTTTATAAAAAGTTACATAAAAAACTATCAGAATTATCAGGACTTAGCAACCGTGCGGCTTTGCGCCGATTCAGAATTATCAGCAGAACTATCAGGCTGATTCTTTTGCCTGAACATTTCTATGATTCTCTGATTATATCCGGGGATAGCGTGAACATACATTCCGTAAGTTATGGTTGCGTCTGCATGTCCTAAAATCCGGCTGACTTCTGCAACAGGTATTCCTTTTGCCAGCAGATAGGTTGCGAACGTGTGGCGGAACATGTGGACGTTGCCTTCAATTCCTGTTATCTCTTTGATACGTTTCCAGTAACCAGTTATCCGGCGATATTCCATTGCGCCGCCGCTGCTATCCTCAAAAACAAATCCCTGTAACTTGATTACACTGCCATAGTTGCGGTATTCCTTTAATCTTGCCAGCAGTTTATCCGAAATGATAGGAATATATCTATTTCCGGCTTTGGTTTTTGTGTCGTTAAAATCCTGTTTGTCTCTGACTTTGGTACTGTGAATATGGATTTCTCTTTTACTGAAATTAATATCTTCCCAACGTAAGGCAAGCAATTCGCCGACACGGCAACCAGTTTCAGCAAGTAACATGAATATCAAGCGGAAGTCATAACGTTGCCGGGTATTGCTCTTATTTTTGGTGATTTTATCTATCGCCCGGAAAATCCTGCCCATTTCACGCCACGTGAACACGCCTTTTTCTTTGTAATGCGGTCTGACTGGCTCTACTGTATCCATTGGATTCAAGGCGATAATACGAAGCTGTACAGCCTTTTTGTACGCTGCTGCAAGCAGTTTATGTACCTTGCTTATGGTACTGCTGGCGATTGGCTGATGTTCTTTTCCGTTTGCGTCCGTCCACGTTTCTGCAAGCATATTATAGAAATTCTGTACCATTGCGCCGTTTAGTTTATCCAACGGAACGTTAGCGATAGGCGATACTTCAATCTTGTTAAATGTCTGTACTAATATCAGCAAGCTACTATCACGCAAACCATTGACTTTATAAGTCTGTATGTACTCTTCACACCAGCTTGCTACTGTGTGAGTAGTGCTAACCAGCACGCCGTCTGCCTTCTTTTTACTGACTTCCTTTTGAAACTTCTTTGCGTTTTTCATACCTTCTTTGGTGTATGGGAAACGCTTTTTTTGTTTCTTGCCTGAATTATCGTAATACTGCAACGTATAATATTCATATTTACCGACTTTTTCACGTCCTATTGTTCCTTCACCGTACATAATATCACTCCTTTTCGAACATCTTTATGATTTGCTCGTAGGTCAATCCTTTATCTTGAAGCCTTTCAATATCCTTGAAAGTTTTATTTTTGCGTTTTGCTATGTCGTCAAGACGTTTAAGAGTTTCCTGGCTTTTTTGAATGCCAGCAATGATTTTGTCAATGCCGATTTGAGCAACGCCGATACGTATTTGTAAAAGCATTTGAAAATACTTGTTTTCAGTTTCTCGCAGCTTTTTAATATCATCATCTTTTGGTTTAGTATCAAATTCCTCTATCAACTCGTTGAGTATTTTGAAAAATATACTCTTTTCAACTCTCATTGTTTGATAATCGTCTTGCGGGCGTAGCGTAAATCTTACTTTTGCAATACTTTTTTTTTCGGTACTGTATTCAATTCCGTAGTGCTTACAACAAGTGTTAAAATGTTCAATTTCTTCGAAGCCTAATAGTGCGTTAGGGTTGGTATTAAGCACTTCACACAGTGAAAGCAGCTTATCAAATGTTGGAGTATTTTTTTCTGTTTCGTATGTGCTGTACGCCTTAGGATTCATTCCCAGCTTTTCCGCTATTTGTGCTTGAGTGAATCCTGCTTTCTCTCTGTAATACCGCAAGTTTTTACTGAATATTGCTTTTCGTTCTTCAAACTTCATAATATGCGACCTCCTTTTAATCTATTATTTTATGGATTTCAAAATAAAAATACCATGATATAATAGAATTGTCAAGAAAGTAATTTGCAGTAATTGCAAAGAAAGAGAGGAAAAGATGATATTCAACAGAGATGCTTTAAAAATCGCAATGGCAAAAAACTGTGTTAGCATTGCAGAACTGGCAAAAAAATCAAAAGTGGGAAGCGACACCATTGCAAAAATCCTTAATACAAACAGGATTCCTAATATTGCAACAATTGGTCGACTGGCAACGGCTCTGAACGTTTCCCCGGAAGTGCTTATGAAGGAGGATTGAAAGATGATTGTAAGCGCGAAAGAGTTTGCAGAAAAAACAGGATTTCCTTTGAAACTTATCCGGCGAATGTGCAGGATTGGCCAGCTTGAACACTGGCAGTCAGGCAGGGTATATCTGCTGAATGAGGAAAAGGCATTAAAGACGCTCGAACTGTATAAGGCTGTACCGATATACCAGCCCCAACCGAAACGCACACGCTGCCGAAATGTTAATAGGCTGCCGGAGAAATACGCCAGCAGGACGGAACGGCTCAAGGCGATGATTGAGAAAAGAAAAACCGCCAGCAGGGCAAATGCTGACGGTAATATTTAAGGGCGGCAGAAATAGCGGATTTCTTTCCCCTTATGAGGTAATTATAACATGGAATTGACAAAAAGTGAATTAAATAATCTCTTTTTCCTTAACCGTACAGATGCTGGAAATGCTGAACGTATTGCGAAAATGATAGGCCAGGATTGGCGGTATTGCTGGCAGTTAAAGTACTGGCTGCACTGGAACGGCAAAAAGTGGGAAAAAGTTAGTGAACTGGCACTCATTAAACCGGTAGTGACTTGCTTTAGGCAATTGGCGGCATTAAAGTTTTCTGATGAAGAAAAGAAACAAAATCCGGCAATAGATGCCACAAAAAAGTTTCTGTTATCCAGCGAAAACAGTAACCGGGTTAATGGTTGTATCAAGCATTTACAATCTGAACTTGTTGCAGATATCGAATTGTTCGACACAAAAGAGAATCTGCTCAATTTGCAGGATTGTACGCTGGATTTAGAATCTGGCACTGCACGGTCACACCGCCGGGAAGATTATCTGACACAGATTGCGCCAACAAAGTACTGCAAAAGTTACAATGACGGCTTATGGGCGAAATCAATAGCAGAGATTCTACCGGACGCAGGTACTCGCCGGTACTTTCAAAAGTTTATGGGATATTGTCTATCAGGCAGTACAGAAGCGGAAAAATTTATCGTGCTATATGGTAGCGGCGGCGGCGGTAAAGGTACAGTAATGGAAACAATAGCGGCGGCACTCGGAAAAGATTACACCGTCACTTTATCGGTAAATGCTTTGCTGGCCGGGCAGCGAACGGCAGACGGTAGCGCACACAACAGCGAAATTGCAAAGCTTAAAGGTAAGCGGCTGGTACTATCAAGCGAAACGTCAAAAGGCTGTAAATTTGATGATGCAAAAATTAAGTTGCTGACTGGCAGCGATACTGTTACCGCACGGATGCCGCACGGACTACCATTCGATTTTAAACCGCAATTCAAGCTGACGATTCAAACGAACTACCTGCCGGCAATTGAGGATATTTTTGACAATGGTATGAAACGGCGGCTTGTGATAATCCCTTTTGACAGTATAATCCCTATCAGGAATGAACACTTAAAAAAGGAGCTGTCACAACAAGCGGAACTGGATGCCTGTTTTCAATGGTTGTGGGAAGGGTACAAAGCGTATAAGGAAGAAGGACTGCCGGATTATGATTCGCCGGGATTCCCTGCCGAAATGAAAAAGGTTATGACAGATTTTTACCAGCAGCAAGACACGCTTTCAGACTTTATTGCAGAGTGTTTTTACACTGAAAAAGACGCAGTACCTATCAAGGCAAGTGTGGTATTTGGGATATATCAGGACTGGGCAAAAGGCGATAGGGCGCTACTCGGACGGAATAGCTTTTACCGGGAAATGTCAAAGCGTGGCTATCCAAAACAGCACACGGAAAACGGCGACTATATCGGTGGTCTTTTATCTCGCTGACAGTTTAAAACAATCAGGCTGACAGTTTTCCTGACGTTTTTTAGATAGCTCTAATATGCATGGTTGACACATTCTGATAATTCTGATGGTTTTTATGCAAAGTTTTTTTGAAAATAAAACGGAGGTACACAATGAGAGATAAAATCACTCCCGGCTTAGAGATTATGGGCTGGGATACATTAGAACCCAAGAAATACATGGATGATAATAAAAAAGAAAACGTGAAAAGTTGTCCATTTAGGCAGTGGTACTGTAACAAGTCGAAGTGTGCTTTATGGAACGAAGCAAAACGGAGGTGTGGACTGATAAAATGACGATACAAAAGGAAACATTCATCCGGCGCAGCATTACAGACGCATTGCGCCGTGCTGGCTGGGATGTTACATATCACTTGCAAGGTGTGGGAAGTCGTAAAGGCTTCCCCGACCTTACAGCAATGAAAGAAGGACGGACGGTCTATATTGAAGTTAAAACGGAAACCGGGCGACAGTCTGATTATCAGAAAGAATTTGAAAAGATATGTATTTCTCATGGATGCACATATATTCTTGCCCGGTCTATAAGTGACGTATCAGAACTATTGAATTATAAATGTTTGTTTTGACGCTTCAAACTATACGAAACTACACAGGTAATTATTATGAAAAAAGTTACAGATAAAGTGCTTGTTGACGCAATAAAAAAGAACGCTGGTATTATATCCGGGATACAAAGAACGCTTAAAGAAAAATACGGAATAGATATAACACGGTCTGCGATTTATAAGCGAAAAGAAAGCAGCAAGGTTATTGCGGATGCTTTCATGGATGCAGAAGAAACCGTATTAGATACTGCTGAAAGCAACATCATAGAATACATAAAAGATGGCAATTTGAAAGCTACTATGTTTTACTTGCGGCTTAAGGGCAGAAAAAGAGGATATTCAAATAACGATACGACAACAGAGCAGGAAAAAGAAGATGATAAAATCATTTTTACTTTTGAACGTAACGGAACAAAAGCGGAATTTTTGAGAGTTTAGAAAAATATTACAGTATTATCAATAAAATTCGTTGTACGTCGATTGGTTTACACAAAATGTGTTTGCACAATGTACATTCTCTGAAATTTCCTGTTTTTAGTCAAAAGACACGTAAAAATAATATCAAAATAAAAAGAAAAAGTGCTGGAAACCGCATGAATACTGGATTCTCAGCACTATTATTATTTTACGTCCGATAATCTGCATTATGTAAATTGAGTAAATTATTATTTTAAGTAATGTATGTACTTTTGATTAAAGATATGATACAATAATTTTGCGGCAAAGTCAAGGAAGGAGGTGAAAACGTGGGAAGAGAGAATTTCAAGCTGACAGAAGAGGTTAGTCAAAAGTTTGCGGAACTGGCTGATGCAATGGGAAAAAGTAAAACAGAACTGATTATCTATCTGATTGAATCGGAGTATGAACGCCGGGGCGATTTATTAAAGGCGTTTCATAAGATGCAAGAATTGAGAAAATAGGAGGTAAGCAGCATGGACACTGAAAGGATTGCGGCGATTATTGAGATATACAACGTTTTTAAGTCGTTGAGTGAAGAACAGAAGGAAAAGGCGATACAGGAACTTGAAAAAATCAACAATCCCTTAGCGGATGCGCTCAAAGCAATTAAATAGTGAACGGATAGGCTGCTGGCTTCTGCTGGCAGCTTTTTTATTGTCTGTCTGAAAATATCGACTGCGTAAAATCGTTTTTGACAGCGTTTTGAGGATTGACGCAAGGATTTATACTAACAGGATGCGGAACACGCCTTAAAACGCAAATGTGGAAGCCTGAAAAGCAGATAGTGAAGAAAAAGAAAAGGGCTTTCTTTTTTGGGTACATTTTTGGGTATGTTTTGTATGATTTTGGGTACGTTTTCGGCTTTTTCTCTTTCGCAAGTTAAAGTGCATAATGCAAATAAAAATCCTCTCAGAACCGCTTTATTACTGGCTCTGAGAGGTTATTTTTGTGGTCGGAGCAGCAGGATTTGAACCTGCGACCCCCTGCTCCCAAGGCAGGTGCGCTACCAAACTGCGCTATGCCCCGACATAGTGCTTACAACTTTATTGATGTAAGCACTGCTATTATATATAAGTTTCAGTAAAATTGTCAAGCAGGCCCGGCTGAAATCATAAGAAAGCGTGATTAACGAAGAAACCGGCTTCCCCAAACGGGAAAGCCGGTTTTGTGCTGTTGAAATATTATTTGAAGTAACGCTCCAGCAAACCTTTGAATGCTTTGCCATGGCGGGCTTCGTCACGGGCCATTTCATGAACGGTATCATGGATCGCGTCCAGATTCAATGCTTTGGCACGTTTTGCCAGGTCGGTCTTGCCGGCGGTTGCGCCGTTTTCAGCTTCTACGCGCATTTCCAGATTTTTTTTGGTGCTGTCGGTAATAACTTCGCCTAACAGTTCCGCAAATTTGGCAGCGTGCTCGGCTTCTTCATAAGCAGCCTTTTCCCAGTACAGGCCGATTTCCGGATAGCCTTCCCGGAACGCAACGCGGGCCATAGCCAGGTACATGCCTACTTCGGTGCATTCGCCGTTGAAGTTGGCACGCAGGTCGGCTTTAATATCTTCGGGAACATCAGCGGCTACGCCTACAACATGTTCAGCAGCCCAGGTCATATCGCCGGCCTGCTCTACAAATTTGGAAGCAGGAGCGCCGCACTGGGGGCATTTTGCCGGGGGTTCGGCTCCTTCATACACATAGCCGCAAACGGAACATACGAATTTTTTCATGATGATTACCTCCGTATCTTTTTAATACATTAAATATCTCTATGGTACGGATACTACCGTTCCTCGTAAAAAAAGTATAGCATTGCGGGGAACCCCTGTCAACGAAACAATTTGTGAATTAATCTGTACCAAAGTAGTATTTTGCTGATTGATTACGCCAAAGAAAGAGGGGGACCGTTCCCGGTACATCGGAAGAAGTACACGGTTTTTTCATCGGTATCGCAGGCAAATTTGGTAACGAATTATAAAAAACCCCATGAAATGCTTGTCAAAAGCGGATAAAAACGATAATATTATCATGTATCTTTGTTTGCATTTTTAAGGAGAAGCTGATGAATAGCGATAACCGTTTTCTGAAAGGTACGCTGATTCTGACCGTTTCCAGTATCGTGGTCAAGGTCATCGGCGCATTAAACTGGATATTGCTGAGCCGTGTGCTGGGCGGGGAAGGTATTGGTCTGTACCAGATGGGTTTTCCCATTTACCTGATGGCAATCACCGTTTCCTCAGCGGGAATACCAGTAGCAATTTCTATCGTAACAGCGGAGAAGGTTGCCCAAAACGACTTCAAAGGTGCGGAACGTGTCTTTCATGTTACCCTGCGCCTGTTATTCGTAACGGGTTTGGTGTTTTCCCTCGCATTGTTCTTTGGCGCCCGGAAGCTGATTGACTGGCAATTTATCCGGGATGCCCGGGCGTATTATTCCATCATAGCCCTGGCCCCGGCAGTATTTTTTGTAACATTTCTGGCCAGCTTCCGCGGTTACCTGCAGGGCTGGCAAATTATGACGCCCACCGCCTGTTCTGAAATTACTGAGCAGATGGTACGGGTTGTGACCATGCTGTTTTTCGCTTCCTATTTCCTGCCCCAGGGTCTGGCTGCGGCAGCGGGCGGCGCCAGTATGGGAGCGGGCGCCGGCGCGTTCTGTGCGCTGCTGGTGCTGATGTATTTCTATCAGCGTCTGAAAAGTGATCTGAAAGCGAAGCAGGATTTGCAAAATCCGGACGCAGTGCAGGAGACTTCATCTTCCATTATTTCACGTTTGCTAAAGCTTGCACTGCCGGTTTCCCTTACCAGCCTGATGCTTCCCATCGTGGCTAACCTGGATCTGCTGATTGTGCCTCAGCGGTTGGAAGTGGCGGGTTTTGATGTGCGTCACGCTACAGAGCTGTTCGGTTACCTGACAGGCATGGCGGTGCCGTTGGTGAACCTGTCTACTATTTTTACAGCGGCGTTGGCTATCAGCCTGGTGCCAGCCATTTCGGAAGCGCGCGCCCTGGGCGGGCAGGATAATATCCGGCACAAGACCGGTGTGGCATTCCGTGTTGCTATGATCGTGACTTTCCCTTGTTTTGTTGGACTGTTCTGTTTGGCAGAAAAAGTGGCCGGGCTGATTTATAATGCCCCCGGTGCCGCGCCTGCTATTCAGGCCATGAGCATCGGTATCGTGCTGCTGGGTATGCATCAGGTGAGTACGGCGGTATTGCAGGGCATGGGTCGCACCAGCATCCCGGTCCTCAATATGATTGTGGCTTGCGTAGTGAAAGTCTGCCTGAACTGGACGCTGACAGCCATTCCCTGGCTGGGGATTCGTGGCTCAGCCATGGCTACGGTAGCTGATTTCGGCGTTGCAGCGTTGATCAATATGTACTTTATTTATAAGCTGACCGGGTATAAGATGTCTGCTTCCGGTTTTTTGAAACCGATGGTGGCAGCCGGGGTCATGGGGGCGGCGGTTCAGGGCGTGCTGTATGTGGCCTCCGGTCTGGGCGGCTGGGTCCTTCTGTTGTGTATTCCTGTTGTCATTGTCGTATACGGCGGGGTGTTAACGGCCATCGGCGGTGTTACGAGAGAAGACCTGGAAAGCCTGCCATATCTTGGCAACCGTATCCTGCATATCGGGCAGAAACTGGGCGCGTTTAAAGATTAAAAGAATATTGGCGGAGACATAAAATCGTCACGAGTTTTGCATATACTGTTTTTGCAAAAGCCAGACGTAGAAATAGCAGAACTCTGAAATACTGGTGAGGACATGGAAGAAGAAAAGAACGAATTGCAGGAAATAAATACAGAGCCGGAAATCGTGTTATCAATTCCGCAAGGCGACGGTAAGAATAAAGTTTTTTCAATTCCCCGCAAAAAGGCGATAACCTTTGCGGGCCTCTTTACTGTTGTCTTTGTCTGCCTGGCTGGGGCTGCCGGTTTTTACGGCTGGCAGTATCATCACTCTCAGATTGATAAGACGGCGTACCAGGAATACCTTGACCATAAATCGGAACAGGAAGCGAAGCTTCAGTCCCTTCTGGATGATAACGAAAAGATGCTGCGGGACATGAGCGAGATCCATACCCTGGAAACGAAACTGCGCCGCGCGGTGATTCAAAACAGTGGGGACAAAGATTTTTCCGACAGCCTTGATTCTATCGGAGCGAAGCAGGGCGTCAAATCTACAGACCCGTCTTACAGCGGCAAGGGAGGTCCCGGCGCGGATATCAGCATGCTGGATGTGGCGGCGGCACAGAATAAAAACCTGACAGCCCAGATCGACCGGCAGAAAAAAAACATGCACGAACTACTGACAATTATTGAAGGGCGGAACAACCGACTGTCCATTCTGCCGGACCTGTGGCCTACGGACGGGGGCGTTATCAGTTCTCTGTACGGCGGACGGACGGGTCCCATCAACGGCGGCTTCGACTGGCATCCCGGTCTGGATATTGCTGTGGATATCGGCACGCCTGTGTACGCCGCAGCTATGGGAACCGTGGAGATGGCCGGCTGGAACGGAGGCTACGGACAATTTGTAAAGATCCGCCATGGGAATGGCTATGAAAGCGCTTACGGTCATATGAGCGGTATTGCCGTAACGACGGGGCAGCAGGTGCGAAAAGGCGAGATTATCGGCTTTGTGGGCAGTACCGGCTATAGCACCGGGCCCCACCTGCATTTTGAAGTATTTGTGGACGGGGAAAATATTGACCCACTGTATATGTTGAAGAAAGCAAAGTAAATAGTGATAACATCAAAAATGAAAGAGCCGGGGCGTATCCTTTAGGGATATGTCCCGGCTTTTGCTGTCCAATATCAGTTACAAATTTAACTAAAAGCAGGCAGAGGCGGTACTTCCGAAAGTTTGAGTTTCTTCTTGTCCCTGTACATCTGCTCGTCTGCCCGGCGCAGAACCTGTTCCACACCGTCATCGGCGCCCGGCTGGAACACGGCGATCCCTTTGGCTACATCCACTTTCTCCCAGGGATTGGAGACAGCGGCATCTACTTCCTCCGCCTTTTTATCAAAGGCATGCATCAATTCATCACGGTGTTTGTAATCAGTACCCTGCAGCAGGGCGGCAAATTCATCGCCTCCCAGACGGAACACCGGACTGTGGGTAAAGGTCTGGCAGATCGCCCGACTGGCTGTGCGCAAGTAGGCATCACCCCGTTCGTGACCATAGGCATCATTGATTTGTTTTAGCCAGTTACAGTCGAACATGACAACGGCAAACTCCGGACCACCGTTTTCCGCATTCAGGTGGATGCTGTTGTTCAGGCGTCCCACATAAATATCAAAGGCGCCCTTGTTTTTGATTCCTGTCAGGGCATCCGAATAGGCCCGGCTGTTCAGGTCGCTGATATACAGCTTCAGATGGTCCCGCATCTGCCGGAAGGAGCGGGTCACGATGCCAACCTCATCATCGCCTTCATAGTCCAGTTCTGCGTCAAAATTTCCTGCGGACAGTTTCTGGGATGCGTTGGCAAGCTGTAGCAACGGTTTGGTCAGCGCTCCCGCAATAAACAGGGTGGCCACAATAAATGCGGCAAGGATAGCGATGGCTGCCAACAGGATAAAACGTGTTGACTGCCGCAGTGAAGCAAAAATTTCCTCCGTCGGCGCTGTCACTACCAGCTTCATTCCGTTGGACAGTGTGGTAAAGGAAAGCTGGCGTTGTTCTCCTTCCACGGTATAGCGGATCAGTTTATTACCATTGTTCGGAGTTTGGAATATTTCCGGATTGAGGTCGCTGCTGACTTCTTCCAACGTCTTGCCTGCCGATATGGTGGGATGGAAAATGATACGGCCTTTGTCGTTAAGCAGGAAGGCGAAACCGGTATTATAGACCCGCATGGCCTGAATTGGCGATGTTATGCTGTAAAACAGGGTATCCATGCCCAGCACGCCAATCAGCACTCCGTAATTATAGATGGGAACAACGTAGGAAACCGTAGGCAATTTACCCAGAAGATGAGCCTTATAGGGACCGACCCAGCAGGCCCTGCCCTGTGATACCGGTTCAAAATACCAGGCGCTGTTCTCTTTGTCGCCGGGATCCGGATGGACTGCAATCAACGAATGATTTTTAACAAAAGATGATTTGCCAATCTTTGAATAAAAGAAGCCGTGTTCCGATGAGCCGATTTCCGGATTAATATAGTAATAATAGCTTACGATGCCGCTGGTAAAATCAGCAGTATTGCTGAAAGCCTGCTGTACTTCCTGGCAGTGCTTTTGCATAAAGGCGTCCAGCTGTTTCATCTGTTCCGGCGTACGACTGGTTGCTGTGACGCACTCTGCTGATAAACCATAGTCTTTCAGGTTAACGGCGTCCAGGGAATGGCCGGCAATATGGGCGGTCATATCTACTGCCGTTTTAAGGCTATTAAGACGTGCGTCTGCCGTTTTCTCCGCATTCTGACTCAGCAGATTCATCTTTTCTACCGAGCTCCGGTCACTTTCTTTTCCGAGGGTGAAAAAGCCGATTATAATAAAAGCCAGAAGGCTGGTCAGAATTGCCGCAATGGTCATTGCGGTAATTTTAAATCGAATGGAATGCATTTTCTTTACCCCTTGGCAGGCTGGCAATTTTTTATTAATCTGATTTTCCTTATAATTTCTCAATTATATTATAAAACTTTGAATTCTGCTTGTAAATGAAAAATTAGAGCTGATTGAAGCATAAGGTGTTTGTACGCAGGCACAGCTTTAACAGGCGGGGCTATTTATGTTATAATGAAATAACAATTAAATGGAAACGTTGTTTTGAGAAAGTATGAATCGATTTATCGGCAACTGCGTAAATTATTATAATCATCAGTTTCGAAATAAAGTGTTCCGGGAGCGTAACATCATGCATGCAATTATCAACGGGCGTATTGTATTAAGTGATAAAATTTTGGACGGTTGCGTCCTTTTGTTTGATAGAAAAATAACCGGAATTGTTTCACGTGAAACGTTGGACGCCGCGTGGCAAAATACAAAATGCTGGCAGGGGAAGCCCCTGACGCTGACAGACGCGCAGGGCGCCTATGTGTCTCCGGGTTTTATCAATCTGCACATCCACGGCTGTGCCGGTGCGGACACGATGGACGCGGGAGGAGATACGCTGGCAGTCATGAGCCGCTTTCTGGTTCAGACTGGCGTGACTGCCTTTTTGCCCACAACCATGACCTGCGAAATGCCGGCGATATATAAGGCACTTGAATGCGTTCGCGAGAAGATGACGGTGATTACGCGACGCCGTGATGAAAAGCATGAGCCTTTACTGGCTGCACAGGATTCCCAAAAGAGAGCACTGGCAGCAAATATTAATACTGACAAGCGGTTATCGGAACCTGCTGATACAGACCAGTCTGACGATGTTCAGGCAGGAAGTGATCGTTGCCTGTTGTCAGGCGCTAAGGTATTGGGTGCGTACTTGGAAGGACCGTTCATCAGCCTTGCTTGTAAGGGGGCGCAAAAGGAAGAGTTCATTGTGAAGGCTGACTTTGCGCTTATCAAAAATTTTGCGGATGTGATTCAGGTTGTTGTACTGGCACCGGAAACGCTGGAACAGACGGAGAAGGTAGAGGATTTTATTGCGCAATGTAGGGAGCACAATATTATCGTTTCTTTAGGTCATAGCGCGGTGGATTACGATATGGCGTTGCAGGCGATAGAAGAGGGAGCATCCCATGTTACCCACCTGTGCAATGCCATGACAGGCTTGCATCATCGGAAACCCGGTTTAGTGGGCGCTGCCTTGGATAGTTCTGTTATGTGCGAGCTGATTGCGGACAATCTGCATGTGCATCCGGCAGTGCAGAGGATTGTTTACCGTGCAAAAGGAGCGGCAGGGATTGAACTGATTACCGATTCCATGCGGGCCTGCGGCATGCCTGACGGCGTTTCTGAGTTGGGCGGACAGAACGTTTATGTGAAGAATGGGGCAGCCCGGCTGGAAGATGGCACGATTGCGGGCAGTGTAGTTACCCTGAACCGCGCCATGAAATTTTTCCGGGAGAATACAGGCGCAACGGTTCCGGAAGTTGTGCGTATGGTTACGGAGAATCCGGCCCAGGAACTGGGATTGTTTGAAAAGATTGGTAGCCTGAGCCCCGGCGCGGCGGCGGACATCGTCATTTTTGACGAAGACTTTACGATTTTACGTACTTACGTGGATGGATGCGAGGTTTACAAGAAATCGGCAATCCGGTAAAATATATATAATTTATAGAGAAATTTAAAAAGCGAGGTACTCTTATGTTATTAAATGAAATTTATCAAAAGCATCCGGAGAAAAAGACTGCGTTCATTTTTAAAGATGAGTTCACGACCTATGGCGAATTCCGCGAAAAAGTTACAGACTGGGCGATTTTTCTGCAGTCTCAGGGTGTAAAGCAGGGCGACCGGGTGGGTCTGTTCAGTAAAAATTCTCCTGAGTTTGTGGCAGCATATTTTGCAGTGGTAAAAGCAGGGGCCATCGTGGTGCCTTTCAATTTCCAGCTTATTGCCCCGGAAATTGCCTATATTGTCAAAGATACGGGAATGAAGATCCTGCTCACGAAAAACCGGCTGGATGTTGACCAGGCCTTGCTGGACTTGGGCTGGGAACAGGAACTGAAGCAGTTTACTTTTGATGACATGGCGGCGCCGAAAGGGGCGAAACTCATCGAATACCCGATGGACGAAATGAGCCCGGCGGCGATTATCTATACTTCTGGCACGACGGGACGCCCAAAGGGCGCTATGCTTAGCCAGGGAAATATCGTGCACAATACACAGGACTTTATGTCCCTGACACCGATGAAAGAGAACGATGTGGCGTTAACTGTACTGCCCATGTATCATTGCTTCGGCTGGATCTGTTCGGTCTGCTGCAATCTGTACATGGGTGCCACGCAGGTAGTGCAGGAGACTTACCAGTTCAGTGAAGCTATGAACCTGATCAAAAAATACCACATCAACACCATGTGCGGCGTGCCTACCATGTATCAACTGTTTGTAAAAGGCGCGGAAGCGGAGGATCTGGCTAACTTCACGCTGTTTGTCAGCGGCGGCGCTGCGTTGCCTCTTGTGTTATATGATGCCTTCGCAAAAAAGTTCGGCCGGCATGTTATGGAGGGCTACGGTTTATCAGAGGCTTCACCGGTTGTGACGTTTAACCGCATCAATAAGAATAAGCAGGGCTCCATCGGAGCGCCGATTCCCCATGTGGAAACGAAGATTGTGGATGAGCATTTCAACGAAGTGCCGGTTGGTTCTGTAGGTGAACTGTGCGTGAAAGGTCCCAATGTAATGCTGGGCTACTGGAACCGCCCGAAGGAAACGGCCTGGACAATGCGGAACGGCTGGCTGCACACGGAGGACCTTTGTTACAGGGATGACGATGGCTGGATCTTCATTGTTGACCGGCTGAAGGACATGATCATCAGCAGTGGTGAAAACGTGTATCCCCGTGAGGTGGAAGAAGTGCTGGCGGCTCATCCTGATATCAGGGAAGCTGCGGTCATCGGCATCCCGGACAAACTGCGGGGCCAGGCCATCTGTGCTTACATTGTGCCGGAAGACGGTTGCGCCAGAGACAAGCGTATGATTCGAAAATATCTGCTTTCTAAGGTAGCAGCTTATAAAGTTCCCAAAGAATTTATTTTCTGTGACCATCTGCCCCGGAATAACACGGGTAAAGTGCTGAAACAGGTATTGCGCGAACAGGCGCTGGATAATCTGATAAACCGGAAATCGTGATGATATTATATTCCCCAAAAAACTGCGCAGTGATAATTTAAGGAAGGGTCGTTGCATTACATTGCCTTTGATGATAGAGAAATTGCCGGATACTGTTGTAGTGAAGCCGGAATGGAAGATTTACGCTGTGTTGTAAATTATAAAATTACAATAAAAAACGGCCGTCTTGTTTTTTCGACAGGATGACCGTTTTTTGTTTGCTTTTTGCCGAATAAGTTTCCATAAACTATTTTTGTAAAAAAAGCAGATTACATTTTGCAATTTTATAAAAAAATCGTTATAATATAAGTTACTATGATTGAGAGAAGGAAACATCATGATTAAGTTAGTGGACGTAGAGAAAACATATTTCAGCAAGGCCGGTGATATTGCGGCCCTGAAGAAAACAAATATTGAAGTGAAAGAAGGGGAAATTTTCGGCATCATCGGCTTGTCCGGCGCAGGCAAATCCACGCTGATCCGTTGTATCAACATGTTGGAAGTGCCTACAGGGGGGCAGGTCTTTGTAGACGGGCAGGAACTGACGGCAATGAGCGAGGCACAGTTGCGGAAAGCGCGTCAGAATATCGGCATGATTTTCCAGCATTTTAACCTGCTGGCTTCCCGTACTGTATTTGATAATATTGCGTTCCCGCTGGAAATCCAGGGAATGCAGAAGGATAAAATCGCGGAGCGGGTAGGTGAGCTGCTGGATCTGGTACAGCTGACGGACCGCGCGGATTATTATCCCAGCCAGCTTTCAGGCGGGCAGAAACAGCGTGTGGGTATTGCCCGGGCGCTGGCCTCCAATCCGAAGGTGTTGCTGTCGGACGAAGCCACTTCCGCGCTGGATCCCCAGACCACAAAATCTATTTTGCAGCTGTTGCGGGATATTAACAAGCGACTGAACCTTACCATTGTTATGATTACCCACCAGATGGAAGTTGTGAAAGAGATTTGCGACCGGGTGGCAGTTATTGAAAACGGGGTCATCATCGAAGAAGGTACCATGTATAAGGTATTTACGGAACCGCGGATGGAAACCACGCAGGAATTTGTTAAGACTGTCAACGATATCAAAATTCCGCCGATTATTGACACGCAGTCTATGAAACAGCAGTATTTTCCCGGCGCAAGGCTGCTGGTAAACCTGACGTTCCTGGACAGCAGTGCAGGCGGGGACGAAACAGAAAAGAAGACCGGCGCAGATCAGCCGCTGGTTTCCGCCCTGATCAAAAAATTCGGGGTAGATGTCAATATTATTTCCGGCAAGGTAGATTACCTCAAGGATATTCCTTACGGAACGCTGCTGGTGGAAATCATGGGTGACGAAAAAGGCATCGCAGATTCTGTTCAGTATGCGAAAGATGCGGGAGTAAAGGTGGAGGTGATTGGCTATGTCGGCTAATATGATAGATTTGCTTCTAAAATCTTTGGGTGAAACCTGTTACATGG
This sequence comes from uncultured Succiniclasticum sp., assembly GCA_905233365.1. Lineage (GTDB taxonomy): Bacteria > Bacillota > Negativicutes > Acidaminococcales > Acidaminococcaceae > Succiniclasticum. The sequence goes on along the minus strand of CAJODT010000014.1, from coordinate 6,865 downwards.
TGCTGGTTGCCATCGTGCTGGCGACTCTGATAGGCCTCCCTTTAGGTGTTATTCTGACTGTAACCCGGAAGGATCACATTATGCCAAATTCTGTAGTGCATAATATACTGGGCGCCATCGTCAATGCGACCCGTTCCACGCCTTTCATAATTTTAATGGTTGCTATCATTCCCTTTACCCGCATGATTGTTGGTTCATCCATTGGCACAACGGCGGCCATCGTACCGCTGACCATAACGGCGGCGCCTTTTATTGCCCGTGTTATTGAATCATCCCTGCTGGAAGTAGACCGCGGAGTTATTGAAGCAGCCCAGTCTATGGGAGCCAGTCCTCTCCAAATCATTTCCAAGGTGATGCTGCCCGAATCTCTGCATTCTATCGTTTTGGGCATTACCCTGGCGCTGATTGCACTGATCGGCGCTTCCGCCATGGCCGGTGCGTTAGGCGGCGGTGGTCTGGGTGACCTGGCGATCCGTTACGGTTATCAGCGTTTCCAGATGGACGTGATGATTGCCACGGTCATCGTGCTGATCATCATGGTGCAGGGCGTGCAGACCATTGGCAATGCCCTGAGCCGCAAGTTAAATAAGAATAAACTATCGTAAGTGTTTTCGTGTTTTTTCGGGGAAATTTATTTGCTTGATGGTTCCTTAAGCCCGGCGTCCGGATTACGGTGGACGTCGGTTCTATGTTTTGTCGGGGGATAATGAGCGCTCTTTTTATGGAAAAGGGCAGAAATTGTCAGGGGACAATGTTATGAATTATGGCTTAATATCTAATTTTTGTAAAAAAATGCCGACAAATATTGACTTTCATACTATAAAGTAGTAAATTATTAAATAACGAATTTTGTTCATGATTTTTATCAGAAGATGAAAATCTGTAGTTGTAAAACAAAGCAAAAGGGGAGCTGTAGTTAAAGATACAGCTTTCTGGGTATAAGGAGGATTTTAATAATGGCGGAAAAAATTGAGAATCGTTTGACGGAACAGTTGTGTGAAGCGATTGCTTCTCTGAAAAGCGAGAAAAAAGTTGCTGATTTTTTGGAAGATATTTGCACTATCAGTGAGTACAAGTCGTTGTCCCAGCGTTTTGAGGTGGCAAGACTGTTGGATGAAGGTGTGAAATACGAAGACATTGTAGCCCGTACGGGTGCAAGTACAGCGACGATTTCCCGCGTGAAACGCTGTCTTGTTTACGGTAAGGACGGTTACGAAGCAGCCTTGTCGAACCTGAAGAAAAAACACCACGAGCCCCGGTCTTCCAGAATGGCACGTAAGGTGAGGTTTGAAAAGGCGCGGGCTGAAAAAAAGAGAGCGGTACGGGAAAATGGCTGACAGCTTATTGCAGGTGCCCTATGGGACAAGGGATGTGCTTCCCGGTGAAGCGGCAGCCCGCCGCCAGATGGAGGATAGGATCTGCGGTCTGTTCACGCTGTGGGGATATGATGAAGTAGCCACGCCTACCTTTGAATATCTTGATACGTTTGCAGGTATGGGACAGCCCGGCGCCGGCGCTTTTAAATTTTTTGACCGTAAGGATAACATTTTAATGTTACGTACCGATATGACTACGCCCATCGCCCGCATGGTAGCGACGCGTATGCGCAAGGATACTGGAGTGAAACGGTTATCCTACCGGGCGCAGTTATTCCGCTATGAAGAAGCCCAGGCCGGACGGCAGTGCGAATTCACCCAGTGCGGTATCGAGATGATGGGCGCAGCGGGAGCAGCGGCGGATGCAGAAGTTATCGCGCTGGCGGTATCAACTTTGATGGAGGCGGGGTTACGTAATTTTAACATCACCCTGGGCCATATGGAATTTATCAATGGTCTTATTGAAGCGGCGGCCCTGACGGATGAACAGGCCCAGTCTATTAAACAGTGCCTGATTAAACGCAACGTGGCCGGTTTGGAAGAAGCGGTGGAAACGGCAAAAATACCGAAACAATTGGCGGGTATTTTTAAGGAACTGCTGTTCCTGCATGGCGGAATCAAGTTGCTGGAGGATATGCAGGAACGGGTTTTAAGCCGCCGTTGCCGGGGTGCACTGGAAAATCTCCGGGAGATTTATGAACTGGCGGAAGCTTATGGCGTGGAGAAGTATCTGAGCTTTGATCTGGGTCTGACCCGTAGCCTTGATTACTACACTGGTATGCTGTTTGAAGGCTATGCTGCCGGGATGGGGTATTCCCTGATCGGCGGCGGGCGTTATGACAATATGATGCAACGGTTCGGGCAACCTTGTCCCGCAACCGGTTTTGCTCTGGGCATCGATCGTATCGCGCTGACGCTGGAACGCCAGGGAAAGCAGCTTGTGGAAAAACCGGCAACAGTTTTTGTGGCTTATGGGGAAGGAAAAGCCTCGGAAGGAATCCATACCGCCTGTGCCCTTCGTAAGGAAGGAAAACGGGTGAAACTGGCGGATCATGCCATGAAAGAAAAAGAAATGCAGCAGGCTATGCGGGAGAATTGTTGTGACGCCGGGCAATATATTGGATAACGCAAGTTAGGGGGCTTTCTGTTACGGAATCTCTGATTTAATGGACTTGTTTTGTTCCTGCATAATGCGGAGAAGAACGTACTATGGAATCGTTAGCCGCACGCGCCCAACAGGAGCGGAATGGAGAATAGAGAATGGAAGAATATATAACTATCGCGTTGCCGAAAGGCAAGCTGTTCAAGCGCAGCCTGGAACTGTTGTCCAAAGTGGGTTACAGCGCGGAAGGAGTTTCGGAAGATTCCCGCAAGCTTGTGATAGCCAACGAGGAAACGAAGGTACGCTTTATCATTACCAAGACTGTTGATCTTCCGACCTATGTGGAATATGGCGCTGCAGACATCGGTATCATCGGAAAGGACGTATTGCTGGAAGAACAGAAGGACGTTTATGAACTGCTGGATCTTGGGTTTGGAAAATGCCGACTGATGATGGCTGTGCCGGAAGCGAAGAAGCGCCCGGAACTGAAAGATTACGCGCATTTGCGCGTGGCAACCAAATATCCCCGCTGCGCCCGCGAATACTTTGACAAACTGGGTATCCAGATGGAAATCGTAAAATTGAACGGTTCCATCGAGCTGGGGCCGCTGATTGGTTTATCTGAACTCATTGTGGATATTGTGGAAACCGGAACGACCATTAAAGAGAATAAGCTGATTGAAGTGGACAGTATCTTTACTTCCACAGCGCGGCTGATTGCTAACCCGGTCAGTTTCAAGCTAAAGTTTGAACGGTTGCATAAATTAGTGGTGGATTTGCGTGCCCTATTGGAAGCGGAAAAGACTGCCCGATAATAAGTAAAGTATTGCTTAAAGGAATTAGGTGAAGGTGCTGGCTGTTTTCTTGTACAGTTGCAGCGAAATACGATTTTTCTGATAGATAACATAGATTAACACAGGAGATGATTTTACAAATGAATATAATCGACGCCAGAAAAATGAGCGCTGCAGAAATTGCGGTGCTATTGAAGAAAAAAGCGTTTGATGAAACAGAACTTTCCCCCGGGGTGCAGGCTGCCTGCGACCAGATGTGGGGCGAACATTTAACCGCATCCCAGATTGTTGAACGTATTGTAACAAGTGTACGCATGACCGGCGATGAATGGCTGCTGCGTTTTACCAATGCGATCGACAGGGCGAACCTGACAGCAGAAACCCTGCGGGTAACGGAAAAAGAATTTGACGAAGCCCGTACGCTGGTAGACCCCAAGGTTATTGATTCGATTGCCCGGGCCATTATGAACGTAAAAAGATTTCATGAGGAACAGATGCCAAAGTCCTGGTTTACTAACCGTGCCCATGGCAGCATTTTAGGCCAGAAGGTATCGCCCTTGGACAGTGTGGGTATCTACGTACCTGGCGGAACGGCGGCCTACCCTTCCAGCGTGATTATGAATGCGGTCCCTGCCAAAGTGGCGGGCGTGCCCCGCATCGTAATGGCAGCGCCTCCCGGCAAAGACGGGAAGCTGAATCCCTATGTTCTGGTAACGGCGGAAAAGATCGGCATTACCGAAATTTATAAAATGGGTGGCGCCCAGGCGATTGCGGCGCTGGCTTTTGGCACAGAAACAGTGCCGAAAGTAAATAAAATCACCGGCCCCGGCAATATTTTTGTTACGCTGGCCAAGAAAGCAGTGTACGGACATGTTGACATCGACATGCTGGCGGGTCCCAGCGAGATTCTGATTGTGGCGGATGATTCCGCCAATCCGGTGTATCTGGCGGCAGACTTGTTAAGCCAGGCGGAGCATGACCCGCTGGCCAGCGCTATCCTTATCACTGACAGTGAGCGCATTGCCAAAGCAGTGGCTGCGGAAGTGGAAGTCCAGCTGAAAGAGCTGCCCCGGGAAGAAATTGCTGCTGCGTCCCTCAAGACGATGGGCAAGATTATTTTAGCAAAAGATATGGAGACCGTGGTGGCCATGGCCAACCTCAGTGCGCCGGAGCATCTGGAAGTCATGACTAAAGCGCCCTTCCAGCTGATGCCGCTGCTGCACAACTGCGGTGCCCTGTTCCTGGGTACGGATTCTCCGGAACCTTTAGGTGATTACTTCGCCGGCCCCAACCATGTGTTACCCACTGGTGGTACGGCCAAATTTTACAGCGTGCTGAATGTGGAAACCTTCATGAAAAAGACCAGCATCATTGCTTACACTAGCAAAGCGCTGCTGGAAGCTGCGGACGATATCATTGCCATGGCAGAAGCGGAAGGGCTGCGGGCCCATGCCAACGCAATCCGGAAACGCCAGGAAAAATAGACAGGAAGTTACGGTATGATTATGGAGCCGAAATGGTTTGAAATTGAATGGGTAGATGGTTTCGAAATCCGTGTAAAGGTAGATCATGACGCGGTGGTTATTGCTGCCAATAAAGAAGGCATGCTTTCTCTGGCTAAGCAGCTTACTGCGCTGGCAGAAGCCGTGCCGGGACAACATATCCATTATGACGAATACAATTCTCTGGAAGAAGGATCTACAGAAATGATTATTGTAAGAGAAAAGTGAATAAAGATTAAAAATTTAAAAAGATTTTTAGATTATTAAGAATTCCAATTCAAATTCATGTTTACACGAGAGGTGAACAACGTGTCCGAGATTGCAGTTCGTTCCAGCCTGGCCGGGCTGGAGGAATATGAAGTAGAAACGATTGAAGCAAAAATCATCGTAAACGCCAATGAGTCGAACTACCCGGTTCCGGCTTCCATACAGGCGGAGATTGAAGAAAAGACGAAAAGTTTTTTGTTCAACCGGTACCCGCCTATCAAATGCGAGACTCTTTGCGGTCTGATTGCGGAAACGCTGGGCGTTGACATTGATAAAGTGCGGGTGGGCAACGGTTCCAGCGAACTGCTGCAGATGGCCTGCTACGCCTTTGGCGGGACGGGGAAAAAGATTGCGGTACCGTATCCCTCGTTTTCCATGTACGGGGTGTATGCCCAGATGTCGGACAGCGAAGTGCTACGCTACCCGCTGAATGTGGAAGGTTTTTTGGACGCGGAAGCGGTCATCGCGTTTTGTAAGGAACATCAGCCGAACCTGCTGATTCTGAATAACCCCAATAATCCCACTGGCAATTACAACCCGCTGCCGGTAATCGAAAAGATTATCGCTAATGTGGAATGCCCCATCATCGTGGACGAAGCGTACATGGAATTTGCCAGAGGGGAAGGAGTGGATCCCCGGGATTTGCGGCCTCTGAGTCAGCTGAAGCTGGTAGCGGGTTCGGCTTTGGCGCTGTTAAATAAATATAATAATTTTATGGTTTACCGGACCTTTTCCAAAGCCTACAGCCTGGCAGGCATGCGGGTAGGTTATTCTGTAGGCAGCATTTCCCTGAGCCGCATTCTGGGAAAAACTTTGCTGCCCTATCATGTGAACGCATACTCTCTGATGGCGGCTGAAATCTGCTACCGTCATAAAGATGAATTCCGGGAACAGATTGAAGAAATTCGTTCCCAGCGGGCGCTGATGATTGCAGAGCTGAAAGAGCTGGGCATGAAAGTCTGGCCCACGGAAACCAACTTTATCTGCTACAGTCCGGAAGGAAAGCTGCAGGCCATGCTGGCAGCTGCGTATGATAAAAAATTCGGGTACAGTAATTACAGTACGACTACCAAAGCGGGTAAAATGATTTTTAAATCTATGCTGGCAGAAAAAATCCTGTTACGGGATTTTACGGAGCATCCGGTACTGCAGGGCTGCATCCGTCAGACCGTGGGAATACCGGAAGAAAACGGAATCGTGATGAACAGAATTAAGAATCTTTGCAGGGAGTGTTTGGGAAATGAACAAATCAACTGAAAAAAATAAGCAACGTTGCGCCGTGATTGAACGGAAAACAGCAGAAACACAGGTGGCAGTGAAACTGAATCTGGACGGCGAAGGAAAATGTGAAATTGCAACAGGAATCGGTTTTCTGGATCATATGCTGACATTGTTTGCAAAGCATGGATTCATGGACTTGACTGTGAAAGCAAAAGGCGATCTGGATGTTGACAGTCATCACACGGTAGAGGATATCGGAATCGTGCTGGGCGAGGCGCTGAAAGAAGCGCTGGGGGACAAAGCCGGGATTCATCGTTACGGGAACTGCTTCATCCCCATGGACGAAACACTGGCCCAGGTGTGCATTGATTTTTCCGGACGTCCGTTTTTGGTTTTCGGCGCAGACATTCCGAAAATTAAATTAGGAAACTACGATACGGAAATGACGGAAGAGTTTTTCCGGGCCGTGGCCATGAACTGCGGCCTGACGCTGCATATCCGCGTATTATACGGCAGTAATGTGCATCATATCATTGAAGCAATTTTTAAAGCGTTTGCCCGTGCCATGGCGGAAGCCGTGGACATGGATCCCCGGGTGAAAGG
>CAJODT010000013.1 GCA_905233365.1 uncultured Succiniclasticum sp. | reverse complement strand
GTGCAGACGAGAACGGAAAATTCAGTAGAGGTACAGGATTTTTACAATCACATGGAAGTGTATCATGAAGGCGATAAACAGATCGGCATTTGGTTCGTAACTTTTATTCCCAACCAGAAGGGCGCCGCCCATTCGTATTTTTATGAAGCGGCAGTTTTAGACTACGGAACCGGTAAGTATAAGATTATCCGTGCCTACCAGGCAGACAAGAAAAACAAAAAAGTTAAAACATCGGATCAGCGCTTTGTTGATCCGGAATGGAAAGATATTGCCGGGACAAAGTACGAAACGTTGTACCACAGGATGAAACCCCTGGCTTGGTAGATTGATGATGGGCGCTTGAATGGCATTCAAGGGGTCAGGGATAATTGAAATTAGAAGCATTCATGCATTAAAAGAAAGCTATTGACAAAGGGTGTTTTTTTCCGTATAATATCGCTTGTAAAGCTTTTGGGGGCGTAGCTCAGCTGGGAGAGCGCTTGAATGGCATTCAAGAGGTCAGGGGTTCGATCCCCCTCGTCTCCACCACAAGAATCCATTAACCATGCAGGTCCTCACACTTGCATGGTTTTTTATTTTCCTTTTGGAATAAGTTATACAATCCATTTGGTTTTTATTTATAATCCGTAGCAGCGACTTCCTGCTGCGTTTTTTATTATACGGTTATTCTTAAACGGGAAAATTACTATTAATTGATCCTTTGAAGATAGGTTGAATACGGCTTGAATACAAATAATTCTAATCATTATATAAATTAGACTTGCGCTAAAAAAAAAAATAGAGTAAAATAACAAATATAAAGATATCATCTATAAAAAAGTAGAAAAAGAGGGAAGATTATGGCACAGGTTGATGATGTTTATAATTATTTAAAAACAAATTTTAAGGAAAACGAACCCATTCTTTTATCTAAAATAAATGTTCCTGGCATGAAGGATGTATCAGTCCGCCAACAACTAAAAAAGTTAACCGAAGAAGGCCAGATAAAACGTTTTGATACAGGTATTTATTTTATTCCAAGAAAATCGATTTTCGGATTTGGTTCGGGATTATCCTTGGAAGATGTTTTACGAAAAAAATATCTTATGGAAGGGAAGGAACCGTGTGGTTATATTGGCGGATTGGCATTTGCTAACCAGATTGGTCTGACAACACAGCTTCCTTCTGTGTATGAGATTTACACGAACAAGGCAACTATGGACTACCGTGAGGTTTTGCTTTCGAATATGCGCATAGTTATCAGGAGACCTTATGTTAATGTGGACGGTAAAAATTATGCAGTTCTTCAATTTTTAAATCTATTGAAAGAAGTTGTAGATGTATCAGAACTGGAAGGCAAGGAGTTGACTGATAGGCTTGTTGGTTATATGAAACGGAAGGGAATCCGATTTGATTCATTAAAGCCGTTCTTGCCGTACTATCCTGAACGGATTTACAAAAATATGTATGAGGTGGGGTTGTTACATGGTTTATCTGCATAATGACAAGAATGCGTTTACAGACGCACTTAATCATACAAGAGTTTTGACAGGGATTACCACTACTGTAATTGAAAAGGACTATTATGTAACAATGATATTGAAAGGCTTGTCAGAAAGACTTCCTTACATTGTTTTTAAAGGAGGAACTTCTCTTTCTAAGTGTCATAGAATTATTAAACGGTTTTCAGAAGACATTGATGTAACTGTTGATGTTAAGCTATCACAGGGACAGATGGGGAAAGTCAAGGACGCAATAAAAGCGGTTGCAAACGACCTTGGCCTTTTGATTCCTAATATTGGCGAGACTAGAAGCAGGCGCAGCTACAATAAATATATTCTGGCTTATCAATCCGTGATGGATTTTTCAACAGACGTAGTACCGCCTTCGGTAATTCTGGAAACGTCTTTTGCCGAGGTGTCCTTCCCAACCGTAATCTTGCCAGTGCACAGTTATGTCGGGGATATGCTTCGTGATGAAGCTCCCGGGATGGTAGCTGAATTTAATTTAGGACCTTTTGAGATGAAGGTTCAGGACATTGACAGGACTATGATTGATAAGGTATTCGCGATTTGTGATTATTACATGAAGGGTAATGTGAGAAGGCATTCCAGACACATTTATGATATCTATAAGTTGCTGATGGCTGTTCCTTTGGATGGTAACTTAAAAAATCTTGTGAAAGAAGTAAGGGAAATACGAGCAAAGAATGCTAGCCTTTGTCCATCGGCCCAGCCAGATGTTGATGTGCAAAATCTTTTGGAGCAAATCATCAAGGAAGATGTTTATCATTCGGATTACAATAATTTGACAAGCCGAATCTTGGAAGAGCAGATTTCCTATGAAACCGCATTAAGAGCAATTAAGGAAATTGCTGAGTCATGTATTTTTTAAGATTTGTAAAGGTAGTTTTGGAGAAGGTAAAGAAGTCAGAATAAAAAACGGAAAAAACAATTCTTTGTAAAGGCGTAAGATATATATAAAAAAACGAGGAGGTGTAGTTCGTATGAGATTTGTGAGTAAATGCCCAGAGTTTGAATGGAGAAATAAGAGGGTATGCTATCTATTTATTGGCTTATCTGGAGAAGTGTTTCAAATAGAAAAAGATATTTCAGCTCAAGAGGCTTATTCTAAAGTCTCTGCCAATAAAGGTCGACTTGTTGCGGTTTGGCCTGGTAATTGGCGTAGCGATGCATTTATAATTGATGATATAAGGACTTTTGGTTTGACTTTTGACTGTATTCATGAAGATTTGCCTTTGAAAATAATTGGTTACTCGCATAAAACTATTGAATTTGATACAACGTTTTCAAAACATGTGGACTTTGTTATAGAATGTTCCAGGGAAGTGCACAGCCTGCCAAACTTTTTAAAACGCTTCTCGGATAAATTGGAACAGGAATTCGGATGGACTATTGCTCTTAGCAGGGGTTACAGCATGATTGATAATAATATTATTAGTGTTTACGTAAAACAAGGTAATGGGGAAAAAATATCTGATTCCTGGGGGAATATAGGGGCTTTAGTCAATCGAAGACGGTAATATTCTTTTAAGTTTATGTTGTTTCCTTATTTTCCAACAACCTGCTTATACAATTTCTCCCTCTGCGCCGTGTCCACTAAATTTTTCAATTTGCAATACACGATGCGGCGGACGGATGAGTCAATATCTGCCTGGGAAAGTTTTCCGTCCTTTACGGCCTGTAGCGTGCTGCGATAAATACGCTGCTGTACTGCCGGATCGTGACAGCTTAACAGGATATCCGTTCCGGCCTGAATGGCAACGATGCCGATTTCTTCAGGCTTGTATCCTTCGCTGACAGCGCCCATGTCCAAGTCGTCGGTGATGACGATTCCCTGATAACCCAGCTGGCTCCGCAGCATTTGTTTCAGGATGACAGGTGAAAGGCTGGCAGGCTTTGAATCAAACGCAGGATAGCGGATATGGCCGGCCATCACCATGAACTGGTAGTGGGGGTACTGATCGATGATGTGGCGGAAGGGTTGCAGGTCTTCCTGTAAGATGGTTTGCTGCGGCACGTTGACAACAGATTTTTCCGTGTGTGGATCGGTTTCGCTGCGTCCCATACCGGGGAAATGTTTAATGGTAAACAGTACGCCGCTGTCTTTTAATCCGCGGCAGGCCTGCTCTCCGAATACCGTGACCTGCCGGGGTGTAGTCCCGTAGCAGCGCCCGTGCATACGGCTGCTGATGTCCAATACCGGGGCAAAGTCAAGATTAAAGCCCAGTTCGCGTATATCTTTCCCGGTTTCATTCGCGTGCTTGTAAGCTTCTTCCGGCTTGCCTGTTGCGCCGATTTCCGAGGCGGGTGGCGCCGTATAGGCGTGCTGTTTCATCCGGGTCACCAGGCCGCCTTCCTGATCTATCGAAAGGAAAAGGGGAAGGCTGCATGTATTCAGTGTCAGAGCCTTCAAAGAAGTGTTTAACTCTTTTACCTGTTCCCTGTTTTCCATGTTCCGGTCAAATAAAATGACACCGCCCACGTGCATCTCTGCCAGCGTTTTTTTTGTGTTTTCCGTAAGGGTCGTCCCGTGAATGCCCACAAACATCATCTGACCGATTTTTTCTTCCAGGCTCATTTTGCCGGTGATAGTGTCTGCCAGTTCCCGGATACCTTTTTCCGTAGCCCAGGTCTCAGCAGCAGGCTGCGGGGCAACTGCCTGAGAGTGTCCTTTTTCCGCGGCGCTGCAACCAAAAAACAGGAATAATATAAATAACAGTGTTGCACAAAGTGTAAATTGTTTTTTCATGGTATGCATCTATTCTCCGTATTTTATTATAGTAGTCATTATTATAACACATTATATTGCACGGAACTTGTTAAAAATGGTATGATATAGAAAAAATTGATATGGAGGTATGTGCTATGAAACTCTGGAAATATTATCTCCTGTCATGGATAAGCGGAATATTGACACTGGTATTTTCTGTTGGCGGCGCTCTGGCATTTGTAACATATATGAGCGAATCACACGAGGTGGACGGCATTGTGCGCCAGGGACATATGAGCGTGATGGAATTTGTCCTGCCCCTGTTCCTCATTGGCCTCGTCTGTTTTATTCTGTATCTTTGCGGCTCCCTTTATTGTTTTTTCCGCAAGCTGAAGGCGGAGGAACACAGGCTTCGGCATTTTCTGCTGAACCTGATTTTGTATCTGCTTACTACGCTGGGAACGATTCCGTTAATGATACTGGTATTCAATTAGGAAATTGACTTTTTCATGGATTTTTACTATAATCTATATGACAAAATTTGCGCTGAAAACAGTGGCTTATCACAGCTCGTATAGTGTAATAGCATTATTTGGATGAAATATGCTTCGGCGATGCCGGAAAGGACGGGCATAATGGGTAAGAAGTTTAAGACCTTTATTTCCTGTACAAAAGAAGACAACATGAAGTTGCTTGCATTTGTAATCGTTCTGCTGGCAATCATTGCATTCTTTGGCTGGTAATATCAATGTGTTTTTTTTGTTAAATCTGGAAATTAACTATACTACATATTGTAATTTTGTGATATAATAAACGAGTAATAGTGGTTTGTTTTATTTTTGACAGTAAAGGTGTGATTTGATGAAAAAATCAAAGCCTAGTATTTTTGTATATATGTTAGCCTATCTTGCAATCGTAATGCGCTGGATGCGCCGGAGCACGCTGGGCAAAGTAGTAACAGCAGGTCTTTTGATCGTAATCGTCAGCGGTACTTATAATCACCTGAGCGCGGCGCCTTTCTTTGCGGATAACGCCCAGCCTGAACTGACTGAAACGGAAAAAGTTGAGCAGAAGGGAAAGGAAGAGATTGCCAAAAAGGCGGAAGTGCAAAAACAAAAGGTGGAAGAGGCCAAGGTTTTGGCACAACCTGTAACGAGCCACACCTACAGCCTGGTTGTAACAAAAAGCGCATACCGGATCACACTGTTGGACAACGGGACTCCGATTAAGGAATATAACTGCGCGGTAGGTCGTAACCCGGGGCAGAAGACAAAAACAGGAGATGCAAGGACACCGGAGGGAACCTTTAAGGTTGAATCCATCAATCCTTCTTCCGACTGGATTTCTGATGAAGATGGGAAGGGCGCGTACGGCCCCTGGTTCATCACCCTGGATACCCGTGAACTGAGCAAGGGCGAATGGAACGGCATCGGTATTTCCGGTACGAATAAACCGGAGGGTCTGGGCAGAGCCTCTTCGGCAGGCAGCGTACGGGTGCGGAACAGCGATATCGAAGAGATCAAAAAGTTTGTGAAGGTCGGTACGGTTGTTACGATTAAAGAGTGATAAGCAGTCAAAGAGTTATTCCTCAAAGAAGCGCTTGCGGAATAACTCTTTCTTTTTATCATTGATGCATGACGGAAAATTTATAATTCGGAACCGGTTTGTGGCAGTTAGCGACAGATTCATACAAAGGAAATGATTTGGTTAACAAAGTTAAATTATGTTTAGGGTAACTGTACAATATACGGGGTGCCCGGAAAGCAGGAATAATATGAAAAATAATCGTAAGCTGGCAAAAATTACGGTAGTGCTGATGGCATTTTTGATACTGTTTTCGTCTTTGGCTATAGCAGGTTGTAAGGAAGAAGATAAACCGAAAGATAATACAAAAATAACAAATCAGCAAAAAACGTCGGAACAGATTGCGGCGGAAAAGAAAGCAAAGGAAGAGGCTGAGAAAAAAGCAAAAGCAGAAGCGGAAAAGAAGACGAAGGAAGCCGCTGAGAAGGCAAAGAAGGAAGCGGAAGAAAAAGCAAATAAAGAAAAGGCAATAATTAAACAGAATGCGGATCAGAAAAAGTATTCTGTACATATTAAGAAGAGCGCTTTTACTTTGTATCTGTTGGACAATAAGAACACTGTGATTAAATCCTACGATTGTACGCTGGGGAAAAATCCGGGGCAGAAAACAAAACGGGGCGATATGAAGACGCCTACGGGGACGTTCTATGTAGATGAGATTTGCGATTCCTCCGGCTGGACCCACGACTTCGGCGATGGCAAAGGGGAAATCAAAGGCGCTTACGGTCCCTGGTTCATTAGTATTAATACGGATGAAATGAGCAAGGGAGCCTGGGGCGGCATCGGTATTCACGGAACCCACAAGCCTGAGCTGATGCGGGCCCGTGATTCGGAAGGCTGCATCCGTCTGCAGAACCAGAATGTAGAAGAGCTGAAACAGTATGTGCGGGTAGGCACAAAAGTTGTGATTGAAGAGTGATGTGAGTTGAAAAAGATAGATCCCGCAGTGTATCTGTTTTCGTTGGGACATCTTTCCGTGGACTGGTGCCAGGGCGCGATTCCGGCCCTGCTGCCGTATTTTATCCGGAATTATGATTTATCCTATCAGGCGGCAGGCACGCTGATTTTTGCAAACGTGCTGGTAGCTTCTGTACTACAGCCGTTGTTCGGATATTATTCCGACCGCATATCCCGCCCCTGGTTTATACCGTTGGGGACCTTGTTCTGCGGGATATCTGTAGCGCTTATGGGTTTCTGCACATCCTTTTCCGCGATTTTTGCGGCAGCCATGCTGAGCGGTGTGGGCAGCGCGGTGTTCCATCCGGAAGCGGCGTTGATGGTGAATCGTATCGCAGCGAAAGCGAAAGGCCAGGCACTGGGCACTTTTTCGGTGGGTGGAAATGCCGGGTTTGCAGTAGGACCAATCGTGGCAGGGATTTGTGCTTACAAACTGGGCATACATTCCCTGTTGATTTTTGGCATAGTAAATGCTGTTCTGGCTATTGCCCTTTGGACAAGGATGCCATATGTATTGCAGCAGGTTTCCCTGTTTAATAAACAGGAAACAGAAAAGAAAGCTGTAAAAGTCAGTGAAAATGACTGGAAGGCCTTTGGTATTCTTTCACTGCCCATCTTTGCCCGTTCCATTGGTTTTACGTTAAGTAATACATTTATCCCGATTTACTGGATGACGGTGCTGCATGCGTCTGCGACCCAGGGAACTACGGCCTTATCGATTCTGTTTACCATAGGGGCGTGCATTACGTTTGGCGGCGGCTTGCTGGCCGACCGTTTCGGATATGTTAAGATCATCCGGGCAGCCTTTCTTTGCATGGTGCCAACCTACCTGTTGCTGACACATACGACAGATATCTGGGTGGCAACGGCCTTGCTGCTTCCGGCGGCAATCTCAATCTTTATGCCGTATAGCCCGATCGTTGTACTGGGGCAGACCTATCTCGCCAAAAATGCGGGCTTTGCTTCCGGCGTCACGCTGGGGCTGACCACGACGCTGGGCGGTATTTTTGCTCCGCTGGTAGGCGGGGCGGCAGACCGCTGGGGTCTGGTTCCGGCTTTGCAGATTTTCTGGATTGCCGGTCTGATCGGCCTGATTGCCTCCTTTTTCCTTCCCGAACCGGAGAAGGAGTGAATAAATAATAAAAGAGGATCTCACTATGGAACGTGTGAAAGAAAATATTGTGCTGGTAACACCGGAAAATTTTCAGGCGGAAGTGCTGGAAAGTGATAGACCGGTTCTGGTATCTTTTTTTGCGCCCTGGGACCAGGCCAGCCGGATGCAGCATCCGGCGCTGGATTCTATTGCGGACAAGCATCCTGAAATTAAGGTTTGCAAGCTGGACGTGGAAGAATACGATGCCTTTGCGGGGCAGTTCGGTATTATGATAATCCCGACGACGATTGCCTTTAAGAATGGAAAAAAGATTAAACGGGCGACCGGATTGCGATTGGAAAATGTTTTACTAAGCCTGGTGCAATGATTTGTTGGATACTTTAATTTTAATATGTTTTCAAAAACCAAAAATATATTGTCAGTGGAAAGAAAAGAGGTATTAAAAATGGCAGTTACAGTACTTAACAAAGAAAATTTCAAAGACGAAGTGTTGAAAGCGGATAAACCGGTGCTGGTAGATTTCTGGGCAACATGGTGCGGTCCCTGCCGTATGATGGCTCCTGTAGTAGAAAAGATTGCGGAAGAACATCCGGAATTGAAAGTCTGCAAAGTTGACATTGATGAAAATCCGGAACTGGCGCAGCTGTTTAATGTTATGAGTATCCCGACCCTGGCGGCGTTTAAGGACGGTCAGCTGATCGGTACAGCGGTGGGCTACCAGCCGAAGGAAAATGTGCTGAAGCTGTTTGCATAATTTTGTACAGACGTATTAAGCATAATGTTTTAATGTTTGACAGCCTGCCATAGCATTCAAATGGATACGGCAGAGGAGAAAACAAAGTATGGATATTATTATTATCGGCAGCGGCCCTGCTGGTATTTCCGCTGCTTTGTACGCAAAACGCGCCGGCGCAGATGTGACGGTGATCAGCCGTGGCAGCGGGGCGCTGGCTAAAGCGGAGAAAATTGAAAACTATTACGGTCTGGCCGAGCCTGTGACAGGCGCGGAGCTGGAAGCCAACGGCATTGCCGGGGCGAAACGGCTTGGCGTGGAATTTATGGAAGATGAAGTGGTCGGCATTGCCATGAACGATGACTTTACCGGTCTTGTGGTGCAGACGCCGAACCGTTCCTGTGAAGCGAAAGCGGTGGTGCTGACCGCAGGGAGCACCCGGCTGGCGCCTAAAATTCCCGGTCTGAAGGAACTGGAAGGCAAGGGCGTAAGTTACTGTGCTATCTGCGACGCCTTCTTTTATCGGGAAAAAGCCGTGGCGGTTCTGGGTGAAGGGGAGTACGCCCTGCATGAAGCGGAAATTTTACTGCCCCATGCCAGCAGGGTTATGCTGTTCACCAACGGAAAAGAACCGACAGTGGCAATACCGGATACGATTGAAGTACATAAAGAAAAAGTGACCGCGGTGGAAGCAGAAAACGCCAACGGAATGGAACGTGTCAGCGGTCTGAAAACGGAAGACGGCGGCCTGATTTCTGTTCAGGGATTGTTTGTTGCGCTGGGCACGGCAGGCAGTGTGGATCTGGCCCGCAAGATCGGCGCCGGCACGGAAAATAACCGTGTCGTGGTGGACCGGGAGATGGCTACCAATGTGCCGGGACTCTATGCGGCCGGCGACTGCACTGGCGGCTTGCTGCAGGTAGTGAAAGCTGCTTATGAAGGAGCGGTGGCCGGACTTGCGGCAGCAAAATATGTGAGAAGTCTTTAAGCTTTTGTGTAAAGAAAAATAAAAAAGCGAACGTGAACTCCGGAAAGGGTTACGTTCGCTTTTCGTTTTTATCAGTGAAACTAAACGTTGTTACGCAATATAATTCGCATTCACATATTTCTCAATACGTTCCAATCGTTGTTTGGTAGCGGGATGACTGGATAAGATACGTGCGGCAAAACCTTTCTGGGCTTCGCCCTGGGTGATACAGTCAAGTCCGTTGTATAATTCGACGCCAAGGCCTATCTCGCAGGCATACTGGTCTGCTTCGTATTCATCCTCCCGGGAACTGAACAAAGTGATGAGGTGCAGTGGCAGTTGCATCACGAGCTGGAACACCCAGATCTGGATGACGAAGAACCAGGAAATGATGGCGGTGAGCCAGCCGATGATGGGAATGAAGCTGATGATTTGCAGTACCACGGTGATGTAACTGTAAATACGTATGACCAGATTCCCGAAAGAACCCATTGTGCTGGTCAGTAATGTGGTGTTGGTGTCCCGGTTCTGGATATGTCCCATTTCATGGGCCAGGATGCCGGCAACCTCGCTTGTCTGCAAGTTGGTCAGCAGAGGGAGCGTGACTGCAATGTTGTTGCTGCCAACGGCAAAGGCATTCAAATCATTTGAATTACAGATATATAAATTGTAATCGTCCATATCCAGCCCGGCCTTCCGGCAGACAATGGACATGGCCTGTTTCAGCTGTTCACCGGCGGCGCCTGTGGGGGTCTGGCAATTCAGAGACCAGCACAGATAACGCTGCATGATCCAGGTCCGGTACAGCAGGCAAGGAATCAACAGAGTCAAGGCAGATAAGACAATGATAATATTTGTTTCTGTAAAGGGAATGTTAAAATAAGCCATTCCCTTTTGCAACCACTGCCAGCGGATGGGGCTGAACATTTCCACCAGCCCCCAGAAGGTAGAAACGATTATAAAGTTTACTATAAACGTCAGGCTGAGGACTACGATATCGCGAAACAGATTATACAAAATGCAGGCTCCTTTATCTTTAATCAGTGTTTCCTTAACGGGTTTGGTCAATGCCGTAACATTTTTTAAATTATACTACAAAAAAATTACTTTTCCAAATAATTTAGAGATAGACTTCATTGCAGTTGTGATATATAATGTAACCATGTTTGCTGTTTATTCTATCAGCATAGTGGAAAGAATGGAGAGTTTTTTATGGAAGAGACAATGAACGTTCCTGAACCGGAAAAGGAATTAAAACCGGTACCAACCCTTACCCACGTAGATGCAAACCAGGAGGGCTATCGCTGGGTGGCGATCACAGCCATGCTGTTTGCTATCGGTATCATTTTACATACGGTGAGCCCTAATGTGGGCGGCGTTACCCCCAACTGGACCATCGCCATGTATGCCATCGTCATCAACCTGACCCGGCCGCCTCTGAAACGGGCTATCGGTATCGGCTTTGTGGCGGGGCTGACGCTGATCCCTTCATCGAAGTCGGCGTTTCCCCTGGGCAACATTGCCAGCGAGCTGAGCGGGGCCACCACCTGCTGCCTGCTGGTTAAAGCCTTTGTGGCCTGCCATATGGGCGACTGGCGGCTTACTCCGTTTATCACCGGTTTTGTTTCCACCTTCGTGTCCGGCGGCGTGTTTACGTTTATTCTGCGTACTGTGCTGGGACTGCCGCTGAAGGTCTGGATCTTTGCCATGCTGCCGGTAGTGGCGGTGGTCGGCGTAATTAACGGCCTGATTACCTTCGGTCTGTTCCGTCCTGTGAAGAAGCTGTTTTATGCGCAGGAAGGGGGCGAAGAGAAATGAGTTCCGTAGTCTCTGTTTCTGATTTTTATTTTAAATATCTTCGTTCCGATCTGGTGCTGAAGAATGTGAATCTGGAAATTGAAAAAGGCTCTTTTACCGTCATCATCGGTCCCAGCGGCGCAGGCAAAACCACACTGTGCAAAGCCATAACGGGCATCATCCCTTTTTATTCCGGCGGGGATTATGCCGGTGAGATCAAAGTGCTGGGCGAAACGACGCAGGGCAAAAAAGTTTCTGACCTGGCCATGAAAGTGGGGTTGATGCTGGAGGACTACGAAAGCCAGCTGGTTTCCCTGACGGCAGGGGAAGAAGTGGCCTTCAGTCTGTTGAACCACGGTTTTCCGCCGGAGGAAGCAGAAGAGCGGACTCGCCAGGCACTGGAAGACGTAGGTCTGCCGGGCCGGGAAAGCTACCAGCTGGACGAGCTGTCCGGCGGGCAGCGGCAGCGTCTGGCGCTGGCTTCCCTGCTGGCGGTGCATCCGGAGATCATCGTGCTGGACGAACCGGTCAGCGCCATGGACCCGGACGGGGGCGAAAGCTTATATAAATTGCTGGATAAAATCCACAAAGAACATGGGACCACATTTATTGTGGTGGAGCACCGGCTGGAGTTTGTGCTTCCGTACATGACGGATCTGATTGCCGTGAAAAATGGTGAGATTGCAGCCCAGGGCCGCTGCGAAGACGTAGCGTCCCAAATTTATGAAGATGAAGAGTTGCGCCCGTTGCTGCCGGATCTGTGGCAGGTCAAATGTAATCTGGAAAAGAAAACGATGCAGCAGTTTAGCTTATGGAGATCTGCCGACGAAGCAGTGAAAGAATTGCAGTCTAAAGGTTTTGGAAGAGGGGTGAGGGCATGATTGAAGCAAAAGAGATCAACTTTGCCTATCGCCGCGGTATTCCGGTGCTGTTCGATATCAACTGCAAAATCGAAGACGGGGAATTTGTAGCCCTGCTGGGTCACAACGGCAGCGGCAAAACGACACTGTCCCGCCTGTTCATGGCGCTGGACCATCCCCGCAGCGGACAGATCCTTGTGGACGGGGAAGACATTATCAATTATGAGCCTGCCGATTTGGCGGACAAAGTCGGCTATGTGTTCCAGAACCCGGATCTGCAGATTCTTGCGGATACGGTGTATGAAGAAGTGGCTTACGGCCCCCGTGTCAAAAAACTGCCGGAAGCAAATATCAAAACCAATGTGAAGGCGGCACTGGAGGCCATGGGCCTGAAAGAGCTGGAGGCAAAATATCCCCGCATCCTTTCCTTCGGGCAGAAACGGCGGCTGGGGGTGGCGGCAGCTCTGGCCCTGAATCCCCGCATGCTGATTTTGGATGAGATCACCAACGGGCAGGACGCGGCGGAACAGGCTGCCATGATGGAATATCTGAAAGCACTGAACGAAGAAAAAGGAACGACCATTATTCTGATCACCCATGACATGAATGTTGTACGCAAGTATGCCCGCCGGGCCATTGTTCTGACAGATGGTCATCTGGTATTCAGCGGTACGCCGGAGGAATTATTCGAAGGCAATCAGCCGGTGGAACGCTGGGGCCTGCGCCGTCCTGTCGTTTCTGAGCTGTCTTCCCGTCTGGGTGTTTCCGCTGCAACCTGTGAAAATTTCTGCGACGCGATCCGGAAAGGAGGCGCTGCCTTATGAAACTGAACGCCTTTACCTGGATCATTGTTACGCTGGCGGTTACGGCCTGGGTATTTATTCTGCCGTTGCAGGCGGTGGGAACGATTTTAGTATTACAGCTGGTACTTCTGTTATATTTCAAGCGCAGCAAGACCATGCTGGCGGCTATCGGCGGGTTAGCCGTGTTTACCGGCATGATGATCCTGTTGCAGCTGCTGTTCGGTTCGCCGCTGGACGTTTCCCTCTTCGGCGGCCTGCGTATGCTGGTCATGACTCTTGCCTTTTTGTGCATGCTGGCGACCACGCGCATCCAGAGCATTGCCAAAGCGCTGGTGGATCGTTTCCATCTGCCGGTGGAATATGCTTTCATGCTGACGGCGGCCCTGCGTTTTGTTCCAAACTTTCTGGAAGACAGCTCCATCACGCTGGACGCACAGTCCTGCCGGGGCTATTCCAACCGGGGAAATGCGTTGAAACGCCTGCTGTCCTATGTGGTTGTAATCCGTCCGTTGGTCATGCGGGCCGTGGCCAAATCGGAAACCCTGGCCCTTTCCATGGAGCTGCGGGGTTTTGGTGCCAACACGTATAAGAATATGCCCAAGGAACCGTTGACAATGGTGGATTTTATCGTGCTGGTTATTGTGGTGGTGTTGAGTACGTATCCGTTTTGGAAAAAGTTTTTGATGGCTTAGAACATTCATAATAAAAAAGCAGCGGCGGAAAAGACTGCGCAAAAACGTTCCCGTTTGCTATTTTATGGACTCATTCGCCTGCGTCTTCGAAACTCGGAGCTTCGCTCCTCAAACAGTCTCGACGCGGACGGCTCATTTCGTCTCATAAAATTACGCAAACGCTCACTATGTTTTGCTGCAGTTCTTTTCCGCCGCTGCTTTTACAATTGTAAAAAAATGCCAGGCTTCTGCTTATACACAAGAAGACTTACTTTATCCACAAAAAAATAAATTTATCCACACGTTATTCACAGGTAGCTGTTTACAAACCACAAGATATTGACAATAAAAAAGAAAATTTTTATCAGAAATCACAAGATATAGTTTACAAGAGAAAAAGAACATGCTAAAATTATAATGAATTTGTTTGTGCCTTTTTATGTGACGGGCAAATTCTGTATGGTACAAGATATAGTGACTGCCGTGTGGCAGGCGCTGTGAGTCGCTATTCATTAAGATTAAAATAGGGGAAAATAGAACGCGAAAACAAAAACATTGGGAGGGTTTTGGCATGAAAGTAATTAAGCGTGACGGGACGACGGTTGATTTTGATCCGCAGAAAATTGTAGTAGCCATTGAAAAGGCCAATGCGGCAGTGGATGAAGGGTGCCGTATTTCAGAGAGCAAGATCAAAGAGATTGCGGAGTATGTACACGGTAAGAACCGCCCCCGCCTGTTGGTAGAGGATATTCAGGATATTGTGGAACGCCAGCTGCAGGAAGCCGGCAAGTTTGATCTGGCGAAAGCCTACATCATTTACCGTTACCGCCGGGCGCTGGTGCGCAAAGCCAATACCACGGACGAATCCATCCTGACCCTGATCCGTAACAGCAACAAAGATGTTATGGAAGAAAACAGCAACAAGAATGCCATTATGGCCTCCACTCAGCGCGACCTGATTGCCGGCGAGGTGTCTAAAGACCTGACCCGCCGCGTGATCCTGCCGGAAAAAATTGCCAAAGCCCATGACGAAGCCGCGATTCATTTCCATGATATGGATTATTTTATCCAGCCCATCTTTAACTGCTGCCTGATCAACATCGGCGACATGCTGGACAATGGCACCGTGATGAACGGCAAGATGATTGAATCTCCCAAGAGCTTCCAGGTAGCCTGTAACGTGATGACCCAGATCATCGCGTCCGTAGCTTCCTGCCAGTACGGCGGCCAGTCCGTGGATGTGCGGCATCTGGGCAAATACCTGCGCCGCAGCCGGGAAAAATTTATGGAACATACCAGAGAGACATTGGGCGGGAATGCAGACCAGAAGATGGTTGAAGCCATTGTGGACGAGCGGCTCCGTGAAGAATTGAAAGCCGGCGTCCAGACCATCCAGTACCAGATAAACACTCTGATGACCACTAACGGCCAGTCCCCCTTCGTGACCCTGTTCCTGTACCTGCGGGAAGACGATCCCTATATTGCAGAAAATGCTATGATCATTGAAGAAATCCTCCGGCAGCGCCTGCAGGGTATCAAAAACGAAAAAGGCGTGTATGTGACGCCGGCGTTCCCGAAGCTGGTGTATGTGCTGGACGAAAACAACTGCCTGCGGGGCGGCAAGTACGATTACCTGACCCATTTGGCAGTAAAATGCAGTGCCAAGCGGATGTACCCGGATTATATTTCCGCGAAGAAGATGCGGGAAAACTACGAAGGCAACGTGTTCAGCCCCATGGGCTGCCGCAGCTTCCTGGCTCCCTGGAAGGACGAGAACGGCAATTATAAATTTGAAGGCCGTTTCAACCAGGGCGTGGTTTCCATCAACCTGCCCCAAATCGGCATCCTTTCCGAGGGCGATGAAGATAAATTCTGGAAGCTGCTGGATGAGCGCCTGGCCCTGTGCTTCGAAGCCATCATGTGCCGCCACAACGCCCTGAAGGGAATTCACTCCGACGTGAGCCCCATCCACTGGCAGTACGGCGCCATCGCCCGCCTGGGCAAAGGCGAAGTCATCGACAAATATCTGTATGGAGGGTACTCTTCCATTTCCCTGGGCTACATCGGCCTGTACGAAATGACCAAAGCCGTGAAAGGCTGCAGCCACACCACGCCGGAAGGAAAAGATTTTGCCCTGCGGGTGATGAAACATCTGCGGGCGACCTGCAACCGCTGGAGAGCGGAGACTAATATCGGTTTCGCTCTGTACGGCACCCCGGCGGAATCCCTGTGCTACCGCTTTGCCCGCATCGACAAGGAACGCTTCGGCACCATCAAGGATATTACCGACAAGGGCTACTATACCAACTCCTACCACGTGGACGTGCGGGAGCATATCGATGCCTTCTCCAAATTTGAATTTGAAAGCGAATTCCAGAAGCTGTCCTCCGGCGGCGCCATCAGCTACGTGGAAATTCCGGACATGCAGCGCAACCCGAAAGCAATGGAAGCGGCCGTGCAGTTTATCTACGACCACATCCAGTACGCGGAATTCAATACCAAGTCCGATTACTGCATGGTCTGCGGCTACGACGGAGAAATCATGATCAACGACGACAACGAATGGGAATGCCCCCAGTGCCATAACAAGGATCATGCCAAGATGAACGTGACCCGCCGTACCTGCGGTTACCTGGGCGAGAATTTCTGGAACGTGGGCAAGACGAAGGAAATTAAGGCCCGCGTGCTGCATCTGTAAGGAAGTGTAGAGTTTATGAAATATGCTGCGCTGAAGCGCCATGATATTGCCAACGGACCCGGCGTGCGGGTGTCCCTGTTCGTCAGCGGCTGCCGTCATCACTGCCGGGGCTGTTTCAATCCGGAAACCTGGGATTTCAATTACGGCAAACCCTTTACCGGGGAAGTGCTTGACACGATACTGCGTGCCTGCAACCACGATTTTATCGAAGGCCTGTCTTTGTTAGGCGGCGAGCCCTTCGAGCCGGAAAACCAGCCGGAAGTACTGCGTGTGGTACAGAAGTTTAAAGAAATTTATCCCCACAAAACCGTGTGGTGCTACACCGGTTACGATTACGAAAAAGATATCCTGGCGGGCAAGTTAGGCCCCTGGGAAATTACGAAACAATTGCTGGATCTGATAGATATTCTGGTGGACGGCGAATTCCATCTGGAAGAAAAAGATCTGAAGCTGCGCTTCCGTGGCAGCAGCAACCAGCGGGTGATTGACGTACAGAAATCGCTGGCCGCTGATGAAATCGTGCTGTGGGACGACAACGAAGGTCTCTTTGAGCCGGAAAAGAAATATTAAAAGAAGCAATAGCCCACGACCTGGTGCGTTAAAAAACGCATCAGGTTATTTTTGTTTGCCGCGGGCAATGCCTTCCTCAGCTTCGTAACTGTCAATCACTGTATTGACGATATCAGCGACGTACTTCAATCTCATTTCGCTGAGGCCGTCCAGCCGTTTGATGAGTGCTTTCAGCAGCGGCTTATTTTTTGTAATGGCGACTATTGCCATATCGCCCGGCACGGCAAGCGCTGCGGCTGCGACGTTAATTCCCATCAGTGCAGACGGCGTCGTATCCAGTGCGCTGGCAAAAGCGGCAACTTTTGCCTGGGGAATATCGTTTTCGCCAGATTCTATTTTGGCAATGGTAGACGTGGATTTATATCCTAATTTCTTTGCCAGCTCCTGCTGCGTCATGTGTAACGCGATGCGCCTTGCCCTGATATTTTCATATAGCTTCAACATGGTTGCGGACTCCTTTCCTGTAAGATTAATTTAATAAATGCACTGGAAACTTGCGGCGCCAAACGGCGCCGCAAAAATTATTTTTCAATCAGGGTAACCATCGGCGTGCCTGTTGATCTTGTGTAGCTGCCGTCCCTGTTGTAGCGCTCATACACGATGCTGTAGATGAAAATCTTAAATTTTTTGTAATCCGGCGTAATCAGCGCCTGCTTAAAACTGCATTTTACCAGCTTGTGGCAGACGTACTGGTAGTAAATGTGCTTTTCGCCCCTGTTTTCATCGCTTCGGATATAAGCTATTTTACTGTACCCGATATATTTGCTGTTGGTATAGCCTAAAATTTCATAAATTTTGATCGCACACCCTTCTAAACTTCTGAGAAATGTACCGGCGGCTATTTCTTTGCCGCGCTCTATCGCTTCTTTTACTGTCATTTATTTTTTTCCTCCTTTATGCCCAGCAATTGACGGAAACGGCCCCAGCGTTCCGTTGCCAGCCTGTTCCGGCGTTTGGTATTGCCCAGGGTCAGGCAGTAGCAGCGTTCCTGCATCCGGGAAAGGATGATCTGGCGGGTGATGTTTCCTTCTTTCAGCAGTTCCTGCGACAGGTTGGTGGTCACGATCATGGGCACCTGTCTGTTGTAACAGATCTCTACGATTTCCAGTATGTTCAGGTCGGAAAAGTAGGTGCTGGGTTCTGCGCCGTAACCGTCGAAAACCACCAGGTCGTGGTTACAGATTTCGTCAATGTACAACAGCCGTTTTTCCCGGTTCATGGACAGCAGCTGCAACACGATATCGGTGAAGCTGACCATCAGGCAGTAATAGCCCTGGTCGCACAGGGCGTTGATGATCTGCGCGGCGGTGAAAGACTTGCCCGTTCCGGTGACGCCCATCAGGAAAAGTCCTGCGCCCTTTTCTTTCATTTCCGGAAAGTTGCGCACGTACTCTTTGGCGTGGCCCGTTATGGCAGGGCTGCCGCCGTCGTCGTTGGCAAAGGTCCATTTGTGCATGTGGGGATAGGCCAGCGCATGGCGGCGGCAGTTTTCCGCCCTGATCAGTTGTTCCCGGCGCTGGCGCAGTTCCGCGATGCGCTGCTGGCATTCCTTCATGCAGTCGCAGTCGATGGGGAAGGCCTTCATTTCGCCAAACAGCTCGTGCAAAACATATTTTGGCTTGTGGCAGTATCCGCAGTGCAGCACTCCGTCTTTTACGTAGTCGCCGGGGTGGGGGCCGCCGGTGAAGGTTTCTTCGGTGATGCGGGTATAGCCGAACTTTTTCCAGTTGTAGTTTGGCGTGCCGGGGATGTCGTCCCGTTCGCTTTCCACCGTTTCCGCTTCCGCATCGATGGTGACGCTGTAATCCTGCACGCCGGCAAAAAGGGACGTGGCGGTAATGATTTCGCCTGCCGCTGTGGGTTCGTGGTCTTTCCGGTCTTCTTCGGGCGTTACGCCGTCGCAGGCCGTTCTGGCAGCGGAATTTTCCGCTGCCGTTTCTGTAAAGTTTTCGCTCACGCTTAATACACCACCGTTCCGTAAAAGCCTTCCGGTATAGGCTGCAACTCATCGCCGGGCTGGAACAGGCAGTGCCTGCCGGGCACATCGTCCTGATACTGGCCGCTTAAAATCTTTTCCAGGTTCTCCGGCTCTACCAGCCAGCTGAAGTTGATGACCCAGCCCCGGTTGTTCCTGGATTTGCCTAACAGGAAAGGACTGTTGGCAATACTGGCGATCGCATTGTGTACAGCTTCTTCGCCATAATTTTCCAGCAGATAGTTCAGCCGCTTCACGAGCGAAGGAAACAAACCGCTTAACTTTTTCGGCAGGGGCAGCTTGTTCCAGGCTCTCACTACGTTGCGGCAGGCTTCCGACAGTTCGTCGGTGGGGATCAGTTCGGATTTTTTCGGTTCCGGCGACACAAAGGGAAGGCAGCTGCCGTCCGGGTTGGCGAATGTGCTCTTGCCTGTGGCGCTGTTTTTTGTTGCGTCATTGGTTACGTCGGCCCGGGGGTTTTTCATTGCCGCCGCGTTTTCTTCCCGTGCGCGCGCGCTATTAGGCATCGCGTCAGCGATATTGGTTTTATTTTTTTGCTTTTTATTTATCTCTTTTCTTTGCCTCTTTCTTTTCTCGTTTTCTTTTTCTTTTTTTGCAAAAGCGTTACAACCCGTTACGGAAGCGTTACGGGTTTCCGTTACGTCTGCGTCGCAAAACAGGTTTCCCTGTTCCGCCTCTGTTGTGGCGGAAGCCGCGTCTGCGCAGTCTTGCGCGGGGCTGGCATCGCCATTTTCCAGGGGTAACGCTTCCGGCGTTGCCGCGTTACGCGTAACGGTTTCTGCGTTACATGTAACGCTTTTTTTGTTACCCATAACGCATTTTACGTCACCGGCAACAGTTTTATAATTATTCCGGGTCTGTTGATGCCGTTGGCGGTAGCGGCGCTGCCGGTCCCGGTTCTTCATCCGCCGGTAGGCCAGGCGGAGCGCTTCATCGTCCAGATCGTAATTGTGGGCGGTGGTCAGTTCCAGCGCTGTTTTTTGCGGCAGCAGGTCAAACGGCGGAAGTCCGTCCACCTGGGCGGTCCCGTTCAATTTCGTCAACCGTTCCAGTGCTTCTCTGACTAATTTCAAAATATAATTTACTGTCTGTATATCCATTAATTAAATTCTCCTCTATTTTGTAAAATAGTTTCCTGCGAATCAACATCGCTTACATCTGGTTCCGGCCCGGTTGCGTAACTGTGCGTAACCGGGACCGGATTAATTATTTTGTAACGCGTTATCCCATAACCGGATAACGGTACGCGGCGCGGGTTCCACCCAGCAGCCTGCGCAACTGGCGCAAGGCCTTGTCCCGCAGTTTTTCCACGTACTGACGGGTGCAGTGCCATTCTTTCGCAATGTCTGCCGAGGCTTTTTTCTGGTAGAACACGGCGTCAAGCACCTGCTGCTCGTGGGGCTTCAAATGCTGGAACGCAACGGCCGTGTCCCAGGCCAGTTCCCTGTGCAATGCTCTGGCTTCCGGTTCTTCCTTCTTGTCAGAAGGAACCTCTGCCACATCATCCTGCTCCGGTTCCGTATCGTCGCAGTCCCGTTGGGGCTTCTGGTAGTTATACTGCTCCCGCACCGACATCTTTCGCAGCTGGTCGGTGAGCTTGTTGCGTATGATCCGTTTCAGCATAAAAGGTATCTCTTTGTCTTCCGGCGGGTCAGCGTATTCCATCAGGAACTCCACCACGGCAAGAGCCGCTATACCGCGGACATCGTCTTTTCCTAGCCGTTCCGTATACATAGCGACATTGCAGAAATTTTTAATAAATGGTTCTGCCTGGGAGCAGAAAAGCAGTTTGGCATTATCGTCTCCCTGCCGCGCCAGGCGCAGCCATTCATTCCAGGGCGGTGATTTCAGCGGTATCGCCTGTATCGGCTTTACCGCTGCGGCATATCTGTTTGGCGGCGTTTCTTCCGGCGCTTTTGCGTCAGTACGCATTTCCCTCAATTGTTGCGCTGCGTACGCCAGCGCGGCGAAACAAAAGAGGTTCGGTTCTTCAGGGCACCTGTGTTTCATGATTCACGTCCTTTCCCGAGCGGACTTTTTTGAAAAAACAACGTCTGCTCTTTTTGGCTTTTGTCGCAAAACGACTTTTATAGATTAGCAGAAAAACCAGTAATATTCAAGTTCCCATGGAGTTCTCATCAAGTTCTCACAGAGTTCCCATAGAGGTTACATTTTCTAAAAATATTCAAACTGACAGGAGAAACTTACGGGAAATTTATGGGAACTTTTGCGACCTTCAAGCTCTGCAAATTTTTTTAAAAACAAAATACGGGACAAAGCGATACAGATTGGTAAATAAAAAGGTATAAATTTTTATTATATAATTTTTAGTTACATATTGGCAAATAAAATTTATTGTGCTATAATCTATTTTCGTGATGCTGAACTGATTTACATGTTTCGGCAAGTAAAGTTATACCTGAATATCAAGGAGTGGTAGATTTATTAGAAAAAAGTTTTACACGCTCGGTGAACTGATTTTTCTCTACCGTAACCGGTTGAGATTGTCGCAGTATGAGCTGGGGCAGAAAATCGGGGTTTCCAGGAAGACCATTTACAAATGGGAGACCGATCAGGCAAAACCGACCAAGGCCAATCTCCGTGAGATGGAGAAATTGTTTAACGTATCGCTCAGCGAAGGCTACAGGGACGTTATCGAATGGGATACGGATCAGTGGACCGTTGCGCAGGGCGAAGGAAAAGCCTGTAAGCCACGCAGGCTGAAAGCAGAATATGAGTATCTGAAAAACCGTATGCTGCAATTAAAGAATGAGATGGCTGATGTGGAAGCACAGCCTGTATAAGATGAAATAAAACAAAAGACGAAACATGTAATTACTTTAGCGACACGCATGACAGCGCCGCAGCAGTTCCGTGGTGGAACCGCTGCGGCGCGTTTTTATGTCTGCTTCATTTTGTTATATTGCATTGGAGAAGGAAGGGGTTTTGCTTAATGAAAGTAACACGCGAAACGCCTGCCTGAAAAAAATTTTAAAAATTTTAAAAAAAGTTGGTTGCATTTTTGGGGGGTAAAACGATTAGGTAAGTGGGGGACAAATTACGAACCTAAAAAACGAAAAGGAGATGATGAATATGCTCGTAAAACACCCTGCTTCAATCAACGAAGAAGAACTGAGGGCCCTGGCCCGGGAAGTCAGAAACGGTATCAAAAATATTTACCTGCACTGGACCGCCGGACATTACGGCCAGGCCTACGACGACTACCACCTTTGTATCGACCGGGATGGGACTGTGTATGTGCATTGTAAGAATCTGGTGGAATACAAGCCGCATACCTGGCTGCGGAACCACAGCGCTATCGGCATCGCCTTATGCTGCGGCGTGGACGCCAACTGCTGGCTGCCCAGCGACTGTCAGGGGCATTCCGTGTACCGGGCCCATGAAATTTCCCATTGCCCGCAGACAGACTGCGCGGTGATCGACTTCGGGCCGGAACCGCCTACAGAGATCCAGATCGAGGTGATGGCAAAGGTGGTGGCAATTCTTTGCGACGAACTGCACCTGCCCATTGAATATGAAACGGTGCAGACCCACTGCGAGGCTGCCTTTGAAGACGCCTACGGACCCGGCGACGGCGACCCGGACATGCGCTGGGACTTGTGGTTCCTGCCGAAGACCAATCTGTACGGCGAGCTGGAACAGGGCGGGGACCTACTCCGCGGCAAGGCAAAGTACTATTTGAAGGAAATGCAGAAGAAAGCGGTGTAGCGATGGTTTGACCTGCGGCGAAAGGTATTTTTCTGAGTAGGCGCAGTTCAGATAAGCGGGCGTGCAATACGGCATGCGGCAGAATCGTATGGCCTGCAGATGTGAGCCGATGGCGCAGTAAGCCCCGCACCGGGAGCGGTTGTGCGACAGATCGCGCGGCAGCGCGGTACATGGCGGAACCGCTCCGCAAAATAAACAGAGAGAGGAGGTGAAACAAAATGGCAGCAGTTATGAACGTAACCAAACGTACCCTGAACGTTTCCATCCTGCGCGGCCAGGATGCGGAAGGCAACTCCGTAACCAAGAGCTACGTCTATTCCAATGTGAAACCGGACGTGGAACCGGCGAAACTGATCGCGGTAGGCAAAGCCCTGGGCGGCCTGTTCGATAACGAAATTACCGGACTTTCCGTAACGGAACGCGCATCCCTGATTGAAGAATAACCGGGGAAAAGAAAAGGGCGGGCGCATAAGATTACGCGTCCGCCATGTTAAAAGGCAGTGAGCGGTGCATGTCTTAGCATAAAAGACGGTTTGACCAATACGCTCCGATTTCAGAGAAATCGCCTGAAAAAATTTTGATAATTAATGAGAAGGAGGAAAAAGACTATGAAATCTGATACCGATCTGGAATTGGTGTTCAAGAACGCAGCGGGCAAAAAGGTAACCCTCAACATTGAGGAACCCAAAGCCACCGTAACCAAAGCGGAAATTGATGCCGCCATGAACGTGATTGTGGACGGCGGCGACATCGTGGAAGCTGTGGAAGGCCGCATGCGTACAACCACCACCAACACCATTGAGTGATGAACGGGGGTCGCGACATGGAGACCACGGAAGTATTCAGCTTTATTAAAGATTTCGGTTTCCCTGTTGTCCTGAGCTGGTTCCTGCTGGTGCGTATGGAAAACAAACTGGCAGGCCTGACGGAAGTGATCGGGGAGCTGAGCTGCAACATCGCCGCCATGCGCGGCGACGTTGCAAAAAAATGAGCGCAGCATCAAGGGCGGCAGCGGCTGGGCCGAGATCGGCATGCGCATGAACGCCACAAAAACGAACCCGTGGCAGGCGGACATCAGCCTGTACGGGTACGCGGGCAAGCATCGCGGCTTCGGCGGCAACATCAGCGTGGCGTATATGTTCTGAGGATAATCTTGAAGTAGCAGTGCTGTAATTTTAGTGCAAAAAAACCAACGGCGGGAAAGAACTGCAGCAAAACATAGTGAACGTTTTTGCGCAGTCTTTTCCGCCGCAATGTTTTTGCGCAACATAGGCAGGCCGTGCTTTTTTATATTTCACGCCTCTGTTAAAACAACGAATTATCCGCGGATAAGACCCTCATCCAGAAGGAAATCCTCAATTCCGATATACTGGATGCCGTTCTCATCTTTCCAGGGCTTCATATAATCTTTTACAACTACAATCTTCCGGAAAGAATCGGGGATTCTGATCAGGGAAGCAATTTCCTGTGTTCTTTTGTCCGGGTCGGCAACGGATAAGGCGGATTGTATATAGTACCGCTCATCGCCTCTGTTTATCACAAAATCTACTTCCAGCTGTTTACGGATGTTTCTCCCGGAATCGTCTTTTGTATTCTGTTCCACAACGCCAACATCCACATTGAAGCCTCTGCGGACCAGGTCATTATACAGAACATTTTCCATCAGGTGCGTCTCTTCCAGCTGCCTGAAATTAAGCCGTGCGTTACGCAGGCCGGGATCTGAATAATAATACTTGACAGGAGTTTTGATGTACTTTCGTCCCTTTACATCGTACCGCTCCGCTTTTTGGAGCAAAAATGCGTCCTGGAAATACCCGATGTAGGTGTCGATGGTATCCGGCGCGACCCGGATATGTATTTCGCTTGCAAAGGTGTTTGACAGCCTGCTGGGATTGGTCAGCGATCCGATTCCAGATGCCAGTACATTCAAGAGCAGCTCCAGGACTTCAGCGTCATTCTTCACTTGATGCCGTTCCAGTACATCCTTTATATAGGTCCGGCTGAAGAGGTCCTGCAGGTACCGGCTTCTTTCTTCGTGAGTTTCCATAGACCAGACCAGGGGCATTCCGCCATAGGTGTAATAGTCGCGCCACGCATTCCGCTTATCGCCCTGATAACGTTCATACACTTCCGCGAAGGAAAGCGGGTTAACACGGATTTCGTCCCCACGGTCCCGGAATTGGGTCAGAATGTCAGACGATAGCATCGTAGAATTGCTTCCTGTTACGTAAATATCGGCATTCGGGATTTTCATCAATCCCAGCACAACATCAATGAAGGTCAGCTTCTCCTTTGGGTCATCCACGTAGGGGTTTTGGATTTCAGTAACAAACTGAATTTCATCAATGAACACATAATAGCGCTTGCTTTTGTCCGGCATCCGTTCTTTTACGACTTTGTTCAGTTCGAAGGGGTTACGGTATTTTGCGTTATCAATCTCATCCAGGGCGAGCTCCACAATCTGATCTGCTGAGATGCCGGAGCTCAGCAGATACTGGCGGTAAAGATTGAACAGCAGATACGACTTTCCGCACCGGCGAAGACCGGTAATGATCTTAATGCGACCGTTATCCTTTTTACGGATCAGCTGATCCAGATACTGTGTTCTTTCAAATTGCATCGCCAAAACCTCCGTGAAATTTTTGCGTCAATCCGCATTTTTTTCAGCTACAGTATAGCATAGGAAGCATAACCATAGCAATAGATATAGCTGAAATTTATATTTTCGCTCACTTGTAAAACCTCCCTGTCCCTCAGGGGGCAGCTGCGTTTTTACTTTGTTCTGACGAACTTGGTATAAAAGCAACGCTCCGGAACAGACGCTTATGCCTGAAAAGGCGCAGGCGTTTTTTAGTGCCCCGCCTCCGCCTCCACCACCCACGGTGATAGTGCTGAAAAAATGAGCCTTTAGCAGTGCTGTAATTTAAGTGCAAAAAAACCAACGGCGGGAAAGAACTGCAGCAAAACTTAGTGAACGTTTTTGCGCAGTCTTTTCCGCCGCAATGTTTTTGCCTAATTCCTTTTTCTATGCTATAATAAATTCACGACAGGGCAGTCGGTACAGTGTATCGGCTGCTTTTTTGCTCAAGAAAGTTAATTCAGAAAGACGTGGGCATCATGACTGAAAAATTATTTGAGAGAGATTCAAACTTAAAAACCTGCGAAGCGACGGTGCTGGAGTGCGAACAGGCGCCCCAGGGTTTTGCGGTTGTGCTGGACAGGACGGTGCTGTTCCCGGAAGGGGGCGGACAGCTCAGCGATACGGGCACAATCAACGACGCCGCGGTAAAACATGTGCGGGAAACGAAGGAAAAAATAATCCACGAGTGCGCGGCGGAATTTCCTGTGGGCAGTAAGGTTACGGTGCAGGTGAACTGGACCGACCGGCTGGATCACATGCAGCAGCATTGCGGGGAGCACATCCTTTCCTATGCGTTCTTCAAACTGTTTGGCGCGAACAATGTGGGCTTCCACATGAACGAGCGCTTTGTAACAATTGATCTGGATAAAGAGGTTACGCTGGAGGAAGCTTTTCAGGCGGAGGATCTGGCCAACCGGCATATCTGGGAGGACCGCCCGGTAACGGTTTCCTATCTGCCCCATACAGAAGTGAACAAGCTTCCCATGCGGAAGAAAAATGAAAAGCTGACCGGCATTTTGCGGGTGGTGGCGGTGCAGGACGGTGACATCTGCACCTGCTGTGGGACGCACCCCACGTCAACCGGCGTGGTGGGACTGGTCAAGATTACGAAAATCGAAAAGCACAAGGGCGGTACGAGGGTGGAATTCCTCTGCGGCCGCTGGGCCCTGGAGGATGCCCGGAAGAAGATGCGGTACATCCAGGAAGCCGGGAACATGCTGAGCACGAAGGAAGAAAAAGTCTGCGAGGCTATTGAACGGCTGGAAGACGAAATTGCGGAACTGAAGGAAAAGCTGCGGGCTGCCATAAAACAGATTCAGGAAACGGAAATCATCAAAATTCTGGAAGAAGCCCCGGTCAATTCCGCCGGCTGCAAAATCGCGGCGGCGGTGAAGGACGGGTACGAGCCGAAAGACGCCAAGACGTTGTTCGGAAAGCTGACGGATGTTCCCAATGTGATTGCTGTTGTAATTTATCACAGCGGGGACCGGGTCAACTACATGTTTGGCCTGGGTGAAGGCGCGGCAGGCGACTGCAAGGCTATTATTGCCAAAGCGAATGATATTTTCGGCGGCAGAGGCGGCGGCAAAAAAGAATCCGCACAGGGCGGGGCACCCTATGCGGCTGACTGGAAAGAGAAAGCGGAACAGTTGATTGCTGAATTGTAATTTTATTCTTTTCCCATTTTTGCTTTGGCAAATTCATACACGATGGGCAGTACCGACACGATGATGATGCCTAATGCTACGTGGGAGAAGTTTTCCTTGACGAAGGGAATGTTACCGAAGAAGTAACCGGCCCCGGTGAAGAGGGTAACCCAGGTCAGGCCGCCGGCGACGTTGTATTTGATAAAGGTGCTGTAGTGCATGGAGCCGATGCCTGCCACAAAGGGAGCGAAGGTGCGGACGATGGGAACGAAGCGGCAGAGAAAGATGGCTTTGGGGCCGTGCTTTTCGTAAAATTTCTGCGCTTTTTCTACGTGTTCCGGTTTGATCAGGCGGTTGTGGCTTTCCAGCAGTTTCTGTCCGAATTTTTCCCCTATCCAGTAATTGCAGGTGTCTCCTAAAATCGCCGCTACAAGGCAGATGATAAACAATGTGCCAAAATGCAGGCTGTTGGCTGTTGCGGAAAGTGCGCCGCAGGCAAAGAGCAGGGAATCTCCCGGCAGGAAGGGCGTTACGACTAAACCCGTTTCACAGAAGATGATCATGAACAGGATGAAATAGATCAGGGAGCCGTACGCGGCCATCACCGCGGGAATGTATTTGTCAAAATGCATGACGTATTCGCTGAAGTAATAAGGAATCTGGCTGATGTCCATGGAAAAGAAAAACCTCCGTTACTCATTATTGTAAATGATAAAAAAAATAAAAAACATGTTGATCGTACAGACAGGCGGGCAATTTGCCCGCTTTTTAAATATATTTTTGTCTGACGCCCATGTATTGTATCATATTTTTACAAAGAATGATATAATTATTTATTATTTATGAAAGTGAACTCTGTTTAGTTTCAGGCCTTTAGGTTTTGTGAAAGCAATAAAAAAAGAAAACGAACGTAAAAATTTTGGAGGTTACGATGAGCGAAACATTATGCTGGTGCGGCAGCGGCAAGCCCTATGAAGATTGCCACAAGGATATAGAAGATGAGATCCGGATGCATCAGCTGGCAGGGGAGGAAGTGCCCACCCGCCAGATGATCAAGACGCCGGAACAGATTGCCGGGATCCGGGAAGCGTGCAAATTAAACACCGCTGTATTGGATGAGGTTTCGAAACATATCAGAAAAGGAATGACCACGGAAGAAATCGACCGGATCGTGTATGATTTCACGGTGGCCCATGGAGGCATTCCGGCGCCGTTGAATTTTTGCGGTTTTCCCAAAAGCGTGTGCACTTCCATAAACGATGTGGTGTGTCACGGTATTCCTTCGGAAAAAGTGGTGCTTCGTTCCGGGGACATCGTGAACATTGATGCTTCTACGATTCTGAATAATTATTACGGTGACGCCTCCCGCATGTTTGAGATTGGGCGTGTGGATAAGAAAGCAAAAGATTTGGTAGCAATTACGAAAGAATGCTTAAAGCGGGGCGTGGCGGCGGTGAAGCCCTGGGGACATCTGGGCGATGTGGGAGCGGCGGTTTCCCAGCTGGCGCATAAGCATGGCTACAGCGTGGTAGAAGAATTCGGCGGTCACGGTGTGGGCGTTGAATTCCATGAAGACCCCTTCGTAGCCCATGTGGGGAAAAAGGGAACCGGCATGCTGCTGGTGCCCGGTATGATCTTCACCATTGAGCCCATGATCAATACCGGCAGGAAAAAGATTTATATTGACGAAGAGGATGAATGGACAGTCTACACGGAGGACGGCAGCCTTTCCGCCCAGTGGGAATATACGGTGCTGGTGACGGATACCGGTGCGGAAATATTGTCGTGGTAAGATGTCTTTTTGCATTGTATACATGTATACATACGTTAAGACTATTGATTTTTTTACTGTAATTGTTTACAATTAGTGCAACATAAAGAATGAAACTGTAAAATTAAAAATCGGGTGGATGAAACATGCGGAAGAATGCCGGGCCAAAAGGCAAGGCATGCCGAAGGAGTAGCACTCTCAGGCGTTCTGGTGAACACGAAACCGCATGGGGACACAACTCTGGAGATGCTCATTCAATTGAGAGCCGAAGGGGCAGGGGCGCAAGCCTTAATCTCTCAGGCAAAAGGACAGGGTCGGAGCAGGCGGTAATCCCGTTTGCGCAGTAACGTGGCATATATGTATTTCATAGTGTGATAGTTAACCGGCCTACAGGGGATGAACTTCTCGGGCCGGTTTTTTAATTGCAGGTTTCAAAACAGGAAGGCCCAAGTGAGGGAATTCAGAAGCAGGGGTGATGTAAAGCAGTAATGCAGCAACCGCGCTAACAGCGCGGTGCCAGATATGGCAAAGACCGGAAGCGATTCCGGAAATTATAAAAAGGAAGAAGGAATATTTTATGGATTGGAAAGCAATCAATGCAACAGTAGACGCAATAGACAGCTTCGTGTGGGGCCCGGCGATGCTGGTCCTGCTGGTAGGTACCGGCGTGTACCTGACCTTTAAGTTAAATTTCCGCACCTGGCGGAATCTGCCCTACGCTTTGAAGAGCGTGCTGGGCAAAGAGGCCCGTACTACGAAACGCGGGCACGGCGACGTTTCTCCGTTCTCAACCCTGATGACGGCATTGGCCGCGACCATCGGTACCGGTAATATCGTCGGCGTGGCTACGGCCATGTTCTCCGGCGGCCCGGGCGCTCTGGTCTGGATGTGGATCTCCGCCTGCTTCGGTCTCACCAGCAAGTTTGCGGAATGTATGCTGGCGGTTAAATACCGTGAAGTGAACGCCAAAGGCGAAATGGCCGGCGGTCCTATGTTCACCATGAAGAACGGGCTGAAAAACAAATCTCTGGGCAAGACACTCGGTTTCCTGTTTGCCCTGTTCACGGTGCTGGCATCCTTCGGTATCGGCAACCTGACCCAGGCGAACTCCATCTCCTCCGCACTGGAACAGACTTTCTCCATTCCTATCGCGGTAACC
Organism: uncultured Succiniclasticum sp.; assembly: GCA_905233365.1. GTDB lineage: Bacteria > Bacillota > Negativicutes > Acidaminococcales > Acidaminococcaceae > Succiniclasticum. The sequence goes on along the minus strand of CAJODT010000013.1, from coordinate 9,499 downwards.
GGTATCGGCCTGACGATCCTGTCCCTGGTTATCATTTTAGGCGGTATCCAGACTATTGCGAAGGTTTCTTCCGTGCTGGTTCCCACCATGGCGGTGCTGTACGTAATCGCCGGTCTGGCCGGTATTTTAGGTAATCTCTCTGCGATTCCCAACGGTCTGTATCAGATTTTTGTAATGGCTTTTAGTCCCGAGGCTGTAGGCGGCGGCGTACTGGGTACGATTACCGTCAGCGTCATGAACGCGGTTCGCTTCGGCGTAGCTCGCGGCTGCTTCTCTAACGAAGCCGGTATGGGTTCCGCGGCTATCACCGCAGCAGCAGCTCATACGGACGATCCGGTCCGTCAGGGTTACATCAACATGACCGGCACGTTCTTTGATACCATCGTCGTCTGCTCCATTACCGGTCTGGTCATCGCTTCCTCCGGCGTGCTGGGAACCACGGCTCCTGACGGCACTCCCTTAAAAGGCATTGCCCTGACCATCGCGGCCTTTGAAAAATTTGTAGGGCCGGCCGGCAGCTACATCGTTTCCATCGGCATCCTGCTGTTTGCGTACTCCACGATTCTCGGCTGGGAATATCACGGTGAAAAAGCATTCGAATATCTGGTAGGCGACCATAAATTAAACATCATCTACCGCGTGCTGTTCTCCCTAACCGCCTATGTAGGCGCGACCCAGACTCTGGAACTGGTGTGGAACCTGGCCGATATTTTCAACGCCCTGATGGCGATCCCCAACTTGATCTGCATGATCATGCTGGCTGACGTGCTGAAGGCCGAAGTAGAACGGTTCCAGCCGATTCTGGAAGCAGAAGAAGCGGAGAAAGCTGCGAAGGATTAAGGCAGAGTTGCATTTTCGTCAACGGGATAATAAATATTGAAATGAAATAACGTTTTGAGGCGCTGATGACTTCAAGTTGTCAGCGTCTTTTTGTCTGTTTCTTTTGATATTCTGTTTATCGTCAGTTTGTGGTAAAATAATAAGGCAATGTTATATGTGCAATAGTAAACAATCACTAAATAATTAAGTAAATTTGGATTTATTAAGTTAACAGATTGACTAAAGTTATCTGCAGAGGTACTGGTAAATGTGTTGACAATGAACCGGTGCTTTTCTGAACATAACGGTGGTAATTCACATAAATATATTGGAGGACCGATGGACTCTCTTACGAATCTGAACCCGCAGCAGCAGGCTGCGGTAGAACATATAAACGGACCCATGCTGATTCTGGCCGGGGCCGGCAGCGGCACCTGCCGTATCGCGCACCTCTTGGAACTGGGCGTGCCGCCCTATAAAATTCTGGCGATCACCTTTACCAATAAAGCTGCCAAAGAAATGCGTTCCCGGGTGGACGACATGGTTGGCCCTGCGGCGAAGGATGTCTGGCTGTACACCTTCCATGCTTTCTGCGCCCGTTTTCTGCGCCGGGAGATCGAAGTGCTGGGAACCCACAAGAGCAATTTCGCGATTTACGATGCGGCGGACCAGAAGAATTTGCTGAAATCTATCCTGAAGGACATGAACCTGGATGAAAAACGGTTTCCGCCTGCTGCGTTGCAGAACGCTATCTCCAATGCCAAGAACCAGATGCAGAGCGCGGCTGCTTTTGCCAGGCTGGCAGGAGATTTTTTTGAACAGAAGGCGGCGGAAGTTTACGTACAATATGAAAAACGCCTGCTGACCAATAACGCCATGGATTTTGACGACCTGCTGATGCTGACGGTGAAGATCCTGGCGGAGTTTCCGGAAGTTCGGGAAAAATACCAGCAGCGTTTCAGCTATATCATGATCGACGAGTATCAGGACACCAACCGGACCCAGTACCTGCTGACCCGCTATCTGGCGGGAGATGAGGGGAACCTGTGCGTGGTAGGCGACGCGGACCAGAGCATCTACGGCTGGCGGGGCGCGGACATCCGCAACATATTGGATTTTGAAAAGGATTATCCCAAAGCGAAACTGCTGAAGCTGGAGCAGAATTACCGTTCTACTACCGTCATCCTGGACGCGGCCAATGCGGTAATCGAAAACAATACAGGCCGCAAGCCGAAAAAACTTTGGACGAAAAATCCGGTGGGAGCTGCCATTACCTATTACAATGCGACGGATGAACGTGACGAAGCCCGGTTTGTGGTGGAGCAGGCCCAAATGCTGATCCGCAGCGGCCGTTTTACCTATGGCGACATGGCGGTGCTGTACCGTGTCAACACCCAGTCCCGCGTTTTTGAAGAAATGCTGATCAAGAGCGGAATCAGCTACAGTATGGTGGGTGGGGTCAAATTCTACGACCGGAAAGAGATCCGGGATGTGATGGCCTATCTAAAACTGCTGTATAATCCGTATGATACATTGAGTCTGCTACGTATCATCAACGTGCCGAAACGGGGAATCGGACAGACGACAGTCAATAAATTGCAGGATTACGCCAATGCTCAGGGAATATCTTTGTTTGAAGTAATTACCAATGCGGCGGCGGTACCGGGATTAAGTCCCCGTTTCATTGCCAAACTGGAAGAGATGAGCGGTATCCTCTTTGATTTAATGGCAGAGGCGGACACGGTTCCGGTGGAACAGCTCATTGATGACGTGATGAACAAGACGGGTTATCTGGAAGAACTGCTTGCGGAACGTACGCCACAGTCCGAGAGCCGGGCGGAAAACCTGAAAGAGCTGATCAGCGTGGCCCAGGATTTCCTGAAAGATGAAGGGGAAGAGAAAACGCTGGCCCGATTCCTGGAACATGTGGCGCTGGTCTCCGATATCGACGACGCCCAGCTGGATAACGATAAGTTTACCCTGATGACGCTGCATTCCGCCAAAGGACTGGAGTTTCCTGTGGTGTTCCTGGCGGGGATGGAAGAAGGACTGTTTCCCCATGCCCGCAGCTGGATGGATGATGAGGAGATGGAAGAGGAGCGGCGTCTGTGTTATGTGGGCATCACCCGTGCCAAACAGCTTTTGTACCTGACCGGCGCAAAGACACGTACGATTTACGGACGCACGGATTATTCGGAACCGTCCCGTTTTCTGGAGGAGATTCCGGACAAGCTGGTGCATGAGTACCAGCGTCCTTCGCTGACAGGTTTCGGGTTCCGCAACACGGAAGGATATAAGAGCCGGGGAGGATACGGACAGTCTGGTTATAATCGCAATAGCTATTCATATGACGAGGAAGGCGGCGCCATCATCGGCAGCGGCCGGAGCAAGCGCACCGTTCCGGACAGCCGGGTGAGCGCATCCCTCAGTGAACGGTTCAAAGAAGAAAGCAAAAAGACCAGCGGCCTGTTCAGTAAAATCCATACGGACTTTGTGCCGGAAAGACCGGAAGGGGTTGCAACAGATTTTGCCATCGGCGACCGGGTCAGCCATAAAAAATGGGGCGAAGGAACAATTGTCAGCGTGAAAAATTCCCCGGACGGACAGGAAGTGAAAGTGGCTTTTGCGGGTGCGGGCATCCGTAGTCTGCTGACAAAGTATGCCATGCTGAAGAAGTTGTGATTCATACTAATCACCCTGATGCGCATAAAAAACGCATCAGGTTTTTCTTTTTGTTTGCTTTTCTTTTTTATAAACATGTGCTACAATATAAAGCGAACAAAAGTTTTAAAAAGTACATAATTAAAAATCATTATTACAAAAGAAATAAAAGAAAATCAAAATCAAAGCATAAGAACAAATTTTTGAAATAAAATAAATTTGCATTTTGAAAGCGTGTCGCCATGCGTTCCATTCTTCATGTATATATGAACAACGTTCACGCGTCTGTTGAATGTCTGTACAGACCCGAAATAAGAAACTTTTCCATAATTTATAGAAAGAAAAGAGGATTGACTTGCGATAACAAAAATGTTATCATTAAACGGAAGGGACTTTGAAGCATGTATAAAATCATTTTTTATAAAGATGTACATGGAAACGAACCGGTTAACGAATACATAGAATCATTGGAGCAACAAAACACAAAAGATGCAAGGATCAGAAAAACAAAAATCAGAACCTATATAAAAAGCACTGACATTACAAGGACTGCCCCTGACAACAAATCTTTGCAAACACTTAGATGGTGATATTTGGGAATTGCGGCCCAACAAAGACAGGGTGCTTTTTGCAGGATGGTATAACGGTATTTTTGTTTTGCTGCACTGCTTTAGAAAAGAAGGGCAGAAAACGCCAAGGAGAGAAATAGAAAAAGCGAAAAAGGAATTTGCGGATTTCAAAGAAAGGTGGAACAAAAATGACAACGATTAAAGGCTTCCGCGTCTGGGACGAATACTATGATAAAGAACATTTTACGCCGGAAGAAATTGCGAAAAGTGATTTGCAGGCAGCGTTGATTGCTGCAATGATTGAAACACGAAAAGAAAAAAATATTTCCCAACGTGATTTGGAAAAGTTGAGCGGAGTAAAACAACCGGTTATTGCACGTATCGAAAAGGGCGAAAACAGTCCGCAAGTCAGTACGCTGTTGAAATTGCTGGCAGCTATGGACAAAACGCTTGCTATTGTTCCGTTAAAAGCAACGGTAAAATAATTTGTAATCGCGTTGCGGTATTTCACAACGGTGTTTTTTTAGGAGGCAAGGAAGTGTTGGAGTAAGCGTAGATACGCTTGAGTAAAAGTTCTTTTTTTGAAAAAGTCACTAACGGAAAAGCATTGAGCAAACGCGAACATTTTGCGGGTTCTTTTCCGCCGCGATTAAGCAATATTGATTTAATAAATCGTATGTGGAAATCAATTAAATATACGACATGGCAATGAACTGCCATATCAGTAAATTATATAAAGCGGGTAATTACTTATGGAAGAAAAAGATACGGTACAGTATAAAGCAGCAGAATTGAAAGACGGCGAAACGAAAGAGTCGCTGCTGCGGGAAGCGGATGGGCTCCGTATGCAGATCCGGCACCACGAATACCAGTATTACGTGCTGGATAAGCCGGAAATCAGCGACGCGGAATATGACGCGCTGACCAACCGGCTCCGTTCCATCGAAGCGTTGTATCCGGATGAAGTGCCGCCGGATTCTCCCACGCGGCGTCCCGGCGGGTATGTGGCTCCGGGTTTTACACAGGTGAAGCATCTGGTTCCCATGCTGAGCCTGGGCAATGTATATAACGCCGGGGAGATGGGGGATTTCGACCAACGGGTGCGGAACGGATTGCCTGCCGGTACGGAAGTCAGTTATGTGCTGGAACCGAAAATCGATGGGCTGGCCTGTAGTCTGATCTATGAAAACGGCTGGCTGGTCCGGGCTGCGACCCGGGGCGATGGGGAAGTTGGAGAAAATGTGACGGCCAATGTGCGTACCATAAAAAGTATTCCCCAGCGGCTGCGTGTTCCGGCAGGGGAAGAAATGCCGGAACTGCTGGATGTACGGGGCGAGGTGTACATGTCGCGGGATGCTTTTCTGCGCTTGAATGCAGAACGGGTGGAAGCGGGGGAAACGGAATTTGCCAATCCCCGGAATGCGGCGGCAGGAAGTCTGCGGCAGCTGGATCCGGCTGTTACAGCGCGACGTTCCCTCAGTTTTTTTGCTTATTACCTGGTGGGTCCGGCAGAACCGGAGACTCAGGAAGAGTGTCTGCATACATTAGAAAAGTACGGCTTTACCACACCGGAACATTGGTGCGTGGCTCGTTCCCAAGAAGATATTCTGCGTTTCATTGAAGAACATGACCGGCGCCGCCGTGAACTGGCCTATGATACGGACGGCGCAGTAGCGAAGGTCAACGCGGTGTGGCAGCAGAAACTGCTGGGCGCTACGGGAAAAGATCCTCGCTGGGCCATAGCCTACAAATATCCGCCGGAACAGGCCCGGACGAAATTGGAAGATATCGTGATCCAGGTGGGGCGCACGGGCGTGCTGACCCCGGCTGCGGTGCTGACCCCGGTGAAGTTGTCCGGCAGTACGGTCAGCCGCGCCACCCTGCATAATGAAGATTTCATTTTGGAAAAAGATATCCGTATCGGCGATACGGTCATCATCAATAAAGCGGCGGAAATTATTCCCGAGGTGCTTTCCGTGGTGAAAGAACTGCGTCCGGAATCGGCGGTACCGTTTGTCATGCCGAAAGAGTGTCCGGAATGCGGCTGGGCTGTGGCCCGCAAGGAAGGAGAAGCGGCGTACCGCTGCACCAATCCTCACTGTCCTGCGTTAGGCAGGGAAGGGCTGATTCATTTTGCCTCCCGGGACGCTATGGACATTGAAGGCTGCGGACCGGCGGTGATCAACCAGCTGCTGGAAGCGGGACTGGTGAAAACGCCGGCAGATTTGTATGATTTAACAGAAGAACAGCTGCTGACGCTGGAACGGATGGGGAAAAAATCAGCGGACAACCTGCTGAAAGCGATAGAAAAAAGCAAGCAGCAGGGACTGGACAAGCTGCTTTTCGCACTGGGGATCCGTCACATCGGCGCAAAAGGGGGACGACTGCTGGCTCTGCAATATAAAACCATGGATGCGTTGATGACAGCCTCCGCGGAAGAACTGGCCGGAATCAAAGACATCGGGGCAGTGATTGCCGAAAGCGTGGTGACCTGGTTCGCCAATCCACTGAACCGGGAACTGATTGCCCGTCTGCAAAAGGCCGGGCTGAACATGGAGATGCAGGCCCAGGCTGTCAGCGAAAGTCATCCGTTTTATGGCAAGACGTTGGTGTTTACCGGTACCATGCCTACGCTGGACAGGGCAACGGCCCAGACCATGGCTCAGGATGTTGGCGCTAAGGTCAGCGGCAGTGTAAGCAAAAAAACGGATTATGTCATTGCGGGCGCCGAAGCGGGAAGCAAACTGGAAAAGGCCCGTTCCTTAGGCGTTACCGTGATTGATGAAGCGGAGTTTCTGCGACTGCTGGGAAATGGTGCGGGAAATTCTGATAAAGCAACAGAGAATTCGGATGGTGTTGCGGATTCATCCACTGATGAAGTAAGTGAAAAGAACAGTGTTGAAGCAGCTTCTGTTGAAATAAAAAATGAGATGAATAAAGTGGCCCAACCGATTTCTTCCGAAGTGCAGGAAACGGTGGCGGGCAGTGAACCGGAAACGCTTTCTCCGGATAAGGCGGCATCTGTTCCGGCAGAAGAAGGAAATCTGTTTGCCGGTTTGGACGAATAAAATTCCTGATAATCTTTTCTCATATGTATAAATTGTGATATAATATTATGTACGTTTTTTTAAGCTTAATGATAATTTAGGATGGTGAAAACATGAAAGTTACGGAAAAAGATGTAAAATACATCGCGACTCTTTCCCGGCTGGAAATTTCCGAATCGGAAATGCCCAAATTCACGGAACAGTTCAACCAGATTCTGAACTACGCGGATATTTTGCAAAAGGTAGATACTACCGGTATCGAGCCTACCTTCAGCATTCTGCCCCTGTACAATGTACTGCGGGAAGACGTGCCTCAGGAAGGCGTGGCCCACGAAGACGCGCTGAAGAACGCGCCGGCGGTACATAATGACGGATTCAAGGTTCCGCGTGTGATCGAGTAAGGAGGGCAAGGACTGTGAAGTTATATGAAAGCACCGTTCATGAGCTGCATGAACAACTGCAGAATAAACAGCTCAGCTCCGTTGAGCTGACCAATGCGGTGTACGACCGCATCGATGAAGTGGAAGACAAGATCTGCGCCTACGTGACGCTGGACAAAGAAAACGCGCTGGCCCAGGCTGCCAAGGTGGACGCCATGATCGCCGCCGGGGAAACTGTTAAACCCCTGGCCGGTATTCCGGGCGCCATCAAAGACAACATCAGCACCAAAGGCCTGCGCACTACCTGCTCGTCCCACATTCTGGACAATTTCATCCCGGTGTATGATGCTCATGTCATCGCCAATCTTCGGAAAGATGAAACCATTTTCCTTGGCAAGACCAACATGGACGAATTCGCCATGGGTTCCACCACGGAAACTTCTTACTTTAAAAACACCCACAACGCCTGGAATCTGGACTGCGTGCCCGGCGGTTCCTCCGGCGGCAGCGCGGCGGCCATTGCGGCAGGGGAAGCCATCTGGTCCCTGGGTTCCGATACCGGCGGATCCATCCGCCAGCCGGCAATCGACAATCGGCGTCATCTCATTGACAATACGGTTGTTTGCCGCAACAATCTGCTGTATGACATCGTACAGCTTTTCATCGGAGGAAAATCTCCTGTCTGACCGCTCGATTTTTCCATGCTTTTCGACAAAAATCGCATCGGCTCCATTGACCATGATTTCTGTCACATCATCGTCCGCCAACAAATCCTCCAGTACATCCAGCTTGCGAAGGGAATCGCTCTTCCAGTGACAGCGCATGCGATGCCCCCAGATCCATGACCTCCTGCCGGATCAAACGCAGGATTTCTTCATCTGAAACATCCCTCGACAGATCGACTTCCTCGAGAACCTTCCGACGGATTTCTTCGCTTAATTCAGGCATTGGTTTCTTCCATAATTGCCTGTTTCACATACTGCGACAAATTCCCCTCCAAAAGCTGTTCCAGCTGATATGTACCATCAGACAGATTTGCCCCGCTCAGCGGCAGCATCGTTTCTCTTATCACCACCGGGCTTCGGTTTTCCTTGATAAAATACTGGATCTGACGGTCATATTTCCGGTAAAAATCTCCATCCCGCATCAGAAGCAGCAGATCCTGCAGTCTCGCAAACAGCTCTTCAGTTCCCCGAAATGCCCCGTCAAACAACACGACCACCTGATCAAATGCCAGCTTGGCAATCGAATCAAAAAATTTCTCCCAGCGCAATGCCCCTATGGCCACCAGCTCCTGAAAATACTTGACCGGTGGCAGACAGGCAAAGCCCTCATAGTACATCAGGCAGTCTGTCAGTTCCTCCTCAGATATCCCGTCACTTTCCAATAGATACAGATAATCCGTCACATTCTTGGCATGGTCTCTTCCGGTCAGCTCCGAAAACAAAGAGTTCTCTTCCAAATCCAAGAACAATACACTCTTCTCCGGTGCCGCCTCCTGCTTTTGTTTGCAATATGCCAATGCAAAGACCAGCTGCAGCTCATGTCTCATCGGAGAATAAATTCCTGTCCATTGTTTGCCCGCATGATTCAGCGCTGTCTGTGGATCCCGGCGGATCTGCCTCACATTTTCCATAAAAAGCTGCATCTTCTGAAATTTGTAGACAATGCCGTATTCTCCGGTGCTGTTGCTCTCATTGATGTCACCTGTCAGCATGAAAACCTGTCCGAACCGGTCATGCATTGCCGTCGTCCCATCCATTGCCTCAATGAACTCTCTGCCAAGCAACGCCACATCGTAATTACCGTCGTCTACACAGAATCGTTCCACCGAACTGTATGTTGCAATCTCCGTATCCCGCAATGCCGAGATAAAATATGTTGACAACGCCCGGACATATGCCGAATCCGTATCACAGATTATGATTTTCTGTCTCCTCATACACTTGCCTCCTGAACCGCTTTTACTACATATGCAAGCAGAATACACACTGTATAGTGAATATAATGCGTTTCCATATCC
>CAJODT010000012.1 GCA_905233365.1 uncultured Succiniclasticum sp. | reverse complement strand
TAGCAATAGATATAGCTGAAATTTTTATTTTCGCTCACTTGTAAAACCTCCCTGTCCCTCAGGGGGCATCTGTGTTTTTAGGGCTAAAGCACCAAAATAAAAACTCCTCTCTGAATTTTCGCAGAGAGGAGTTTTGCTTACTGCTCGGTTTTTGAATCTGTTTTTCTTTGATTTAGCACATATGTGGTTTTGTTGCCAAGCTTCTCTTGTATAATTAAGCCTTCTTCGCACAGCATTTTCAAATATTTAAACGCCTTCGTCGAACCAAAGCCAAAGGTCTCTTCTACCTCTTTCCTCGATACTTCGCCATTGGTCTGCACGAATTTTAAAATGGCGTCTTTCAGCTTTTGCTGTTTATTCTTGGCAATTCTATATTCGCTTTGGCGTTGTTCTTTTATTACGTTTTCGGTCTGAACTGTTTCCTGCGTTCCGCTTCCGTTTGAATTTGAATATTCTGCTGCATTTTCATTCCGGTTATACATCACAACCGTAAATGCGCCTTCTGCTGTCCGGAAATGCGGTTTTTCGGAAAAATCCCGGTACAGTCGCATGATTTTTCTGACGCCGGTACCGTAGCTTTCCACCAGCTTCATTCTGTAAAATACAGCGGCCAGGTTAGGGTTGCGCGACTGGGAAACACCCAAAAAGACAGCATCCATCGAGATGCCGCGCACCAGACCGCCTAAGGAAATGAACTCCATAAAGTCGTCATACATATTAATGATCGTACTGCCGGAAAACAAATAGTCCCGGTGGATGATACAGTTTAACAGCGCTTCCCTTACGGCATCTTCCGGATAATCGCGCCGGTCTGAACGACGAAGGCCGGAAAAATTCGCCTGGGTTTTGTTATAAAAATCCAAAAAGCGATACGCGTCTTCCAGCTGCTTCAGGAGCGAACCCGTGAATTCTTTACGATCTCTGAAAACGGCGTTATCCTTTCCCTGAAACACGGCAACCTTGATCGTGTAAGGGCATTGGTCGGACAGCAGCAGCGCCAGGTTAGTGTATAGTTCATCCGTTCCGGTGAGCTTCATCGTTTTCATCTGTGCCGGACCGAATTCCAGGGAACGCGCTTTCATTTCTTCGCTTAACGTGTTAAATGTAAGCTGCTGGTTCAGGCTGCGGCTTTCTTCAAACGATTTGCCGGATGTCTCCCGTATCATCTCGCGGATTCCGGCTTCGTTCAGGGGAATACAGGCTGTGCCCCTGCGGATGTATACGCCTTTAGGTTTCAGTCCTTCCTTTGCTAAATAATATGGACGTTCTGTGCCTACCGTAACAGTCAGCTTCACGACAGTCTGTTTATCCATCTCCACCGCGCGGATTCGGCAGGAAAAGTTACATCAGATTGGACAGCCGCGTCATTATGTCATCCGGATTTGGCACGCCGATTGCTTTACCGTCATCGCTGACCCCGATATAAATCTCACCGCCCTCTGTGTTGGCGAAAGATACTACTGTTTTTATGATGCCTTCCGGCAACGCTCCTGTTTGTCTGTCGAGCTCTTTGAATTCTATATCCACATTTTCAATCATTTCTCACTCGCTCCCTTTCTTTCCTTCTTTCTTTCTCGTTTTAATTATAGCGAGTGAGAAAGAAAAAGTCAACTCCGTTTTTACGCAGGCACAGCTTGTACAATATACAGACTGTGTCTTATTTTTATTGATAAGCGGCCGATTTTACTATATAATATTGTAGGTTAGTATATAAAATATGAAATTGACTTAATTCCTGCTGCAAAGACGAAAGCCAAAACAAACAGCAGCTGTCCCTCAGGGGCGGCTGCCTTTTATTTTCAGAAAAAATGTGATTATAATCACATTTTTATCAAAAATTATGTGATTTTCGTTGACTCCCTTACTCCCAAGCACTATAATTGAACTATACAATATATGACTTCGAGGACGGGAGGTGGAGCAAAATGAAGCGAACCATCATGAAGGATTTACTTGCCTGGAAAAGCTCCAAACGCAGGAAACCGTTAGTTTTGCGCGGCGCAAGGCAGGTGGGGAAGACCTGGGTGCTGGAAGAGTTCGGTAAGACATTCAAGGATGGCTTTGTGCGGTTCAATTTTGATAGGAATCCTGAATTCGCCCAGTTTTTTGAAACAACCAAGGATGCGCGGCGCATCCTGCAAAATCTGGCTATGGCAAGCGGGCAGAGAATTACAAAAGACACACTTATTATTTTTGATGAGATTCAGGCCTGTGAAGGCGCACTGAACAGTCTGAAGTATTTTAAGGAAGACGCGCCGGAATATTTTGTTGCCAGCGCAGGTTCCCTGCTGGGGTTGCAGCTAAGCGGCGGTTTTCCCGTAGGCCAGGTTGATTTTCTGGAAATGGGGCCGATGACCTTTACCGAATTCCTGCTTGCTGATGGGGCGGAGAACTTTGCGGAGTATCTTGCGTCTGTGAATGAGTTTGCACCGCTGCCTGATGCATTTTTTATTCCGCTGGCGGAAAAGCTGAAGCAGTTTTTTGTGACGGGGGGGATGCCTGAATCAGTTTCGGTCTGGACAGAGGATAAAGATCCAAGAGAGGTTGACAACGTCCTGTCCGATATTGTTTCTTCCTATGAAAGTGATTTCGGTAAACACGCGCCTGCAGAAGATGTGCCCAAAATCCGGTATATCTGGCAGTCGCTCCCTTCGCAGCTGGCAAGAGAAAACAAGAAGTTCTTATATAGTGTGGTAAAACCGGGCGCCCGGGCGCGGGAGTATGAGGATGCGTTGAACTGGCTGCGGGACGCGGATATCATCAGCAAAGTCTGCCGTATTACCAAACCGGGACTGCCTTTGTCTGCCTACGATGATCTGAACGCATTTATAATTTATGCTGTAGACGTGGGTATCCTTCGCACCCTTTCGCATCTTCCGGTCACTGCGTTTGCAGAGAATAACCGCCTCTTTACGGAATTTAAAGGCGCATTAACGGAAAACTATGTACACCAGTCACTGAAGCGCGGATTCAGGGTTGCGCCCCGTTACTGGGCGGACGCGACACACGAAGTTGATTTTATCGTGCAGCGTGAGAGCGAAATCATTCCGATTGAAGCGAAGGCCGGAGAGAGTGTGACGGCAACGAGCCTTAAACGGTATGCAAAAAAATTTGGGGAACAAACCCGGTTAATGGTTCGTTTTTCCATGAGAAACCTCAGCTGTGACGGAAACGTTTTAAATGTTCCGCTGTTCATGATTGACGAGTTGGACCGGCTGATTGGGCTGATTTAGTTGAGTAGCGCGAATACATCACATGCAGCTGTCCCTCCGGGGCAGCTGCTGTTTTTAAGTCAAAAAATGCGTTTTCACTCAAAAGTCAACTGAAAAAAATAAAAATGGCAAAAAAAGTCCCTTGAAAAAAATAAAAAACAAGATATACTATAGGTGAGAAAGCTTATGGGAGGGACTGTTATGCTGCAGCGAAAAATTGAACGGCGTTTGCTGCAATGGAAAAACACACAGGGTCACAACCCTTTGATCGTTAAAGGATGCCGGCAATGTGGCAAGACGTTTTCCGTGCTGGATTTTGCCCATAAGAATTATGAGCATGTGGTGTACCTGAATTTCTTTGAAAACCCTGACCACAATTCTATTTTTGCCGGATCCCTGGAGGTTGATTCCCTTATTATGATGATGTCTGCCTTGCTGGGACCGGTAGCGGTTTTTGAGCCGGGCAGAACGGTTATTATCCTTGACGAGATACAGGAATGTCCGGAAGCCCGGACAGCGCTGAAGTTTTTCAAGATTGACGGGCGTTTTGATGTAATCGGTACGGGCTCGCTTCTGGGTGTTCGCGGCTATGGGAAAGGGCCTCGTTCTGTTCCTGTGGGCTATGAAACGGTATTGGATATGTATCCGATGGATTTTGAGGAGTTTCTTTGGGCAAACGGGATTACGGGGCAGATGATATCCTTGCTGCGCCAGTGCCTGGAAGAGGAAAAACCGGTACCGGCCGCATTGCATAACCGGTTCCGCCAATTGCTGCTGCAATATATCGTTGTGGGCGGTATGCCGGCGGCGGTGCAGCTTTTTACCGATACTAAGCAGATGGGAAGCGTGCTGCAGCTGCAGCGTGATATCCTCCGTTCTTATGAAGACGATATGATCAAATATGCGGAGAAAAAGGACAGGGCGCTGATTGCGGAATGTTTCCGGTCCATTCCCAGGCAACTGAGCAAGGAGAACAAAAAGTTCCAGTATTCTGTTGTGAAAAAGGGAGCCACGTCTTCCCGTTACCTTGGCAGCCTGCAGTGGATCGAGGATGCGGGGATCATATCCCGCTGTTACAACCTTTCGCTGCCGGAGCTTCCGCTGGACGGAAACGCGATAGAAGATGTTTTTAAAATTTACATGAAGGATACTGGCCTTTTTATTGCGATGCTGGAAGACGGTACGCAGTTTGAAGTGCTGCAGGGAAAGCTTTACGGTTACAAGGGCGCAATCTATGAGAACCTCGCTGCCGACTTTTTTGGCAAGATGGGGCGGCGGCTATACTATTACCACAAAGACTCCGGGCTGGAAGTGGATTTTGTGATGCGATGGCGGGGACTGTGCACGCTGGTGGAAGTGAAGGCAACGACGGGCAATGCGAAAAGTATTAAAACGATACTGAACCACCCGGAGAAATACCATGTGGAACAGGCTCTGAAGCTTGGCGATTACAATATCGGGCGTAACGGGAGAATTCTGACAGTACCTCTTTATATGGGCTTTCTGCTGGATGAGTCTTAAGGAAACACTGATTAATTCGTCTGCACGCTGACCGGTGCTTTTTGTGACTGACTGCGTCAATGTCCCTCGACGCAGCTAAGGTAGAATTTGCCATAATTTATTTTTTTCAGCTATTGCGACACGAACAGTGTAACGGTAAAGAGAATGTGGTGATATATCGCGCAAGCTTATTTAATCAGTTTCTTCATAAATCTGAAATAAATCCGAAGGAGGGGAAAGACCATGTTGAAAAGAAAACAAAGATCCGGGAAACGACTGGCAAAGATGGTTCTTGCAGCGCTGCTGTGCGCGGGAGGCCTCCACGGCGTTGTATTCCCTGCCGCAGCGGAAGCGGCAGACCCGATAACGGTCACAGGAGTAAACGGTGACGCACATCCCTATGAGATTAGTGCGGTTGGCGGCAGCATGACATGGACTATAACCGAGGGAGGTTATTATTACTACCATCCTGCAGATGCTTCTGTTACGACCCTTACTCTTGCTTATACCGCTGTTCCGGAAAGCGAAGGCGCCAAATGGATCGATTATGACGGCGCTTATGCTGAAACGGGGGAAGTGACCGGTCATACTGTTAACGTGAACGGCGAAAATACCCGTTATTGGAGTGCAACAGGTGGTGACAGTCTGGGTGGTGCCGTAACCCGCAACAGGGTAACCGTCAGCGGCGGCGAAGGCGTGTTAGTATATGGCGGCTATTCAGTAGCAGGCAATGTGGCTGATAATACGGTGATTGTCAGCGGCGGCACAGTAGAGGAGGTAATTGGCGGCTATTCAGAAACGGGCAATGCGACTGATAATACGGTGACTGTCAGCGACGGGGTGGTGTTGAATGGCGTTTATGGCGGTGTATCGGATGTTGAAGGTGATAGTTCGAATCTTGAAGATGGCATTGCCTCGGGTAACAAGGTTGAGATCAGCGGAGGAGAGGTTGCTGTTGAAAACCTTGCAGAATACGGCGACGAGGGTTATGCCAGGGTTGTTGGCGGGGGCGCTTACAAAGCTGCAGATAATGAAGTAACAATCAGCGGCGGAACAGTGGGGAGTCCGGATGGTCTTTCCGGTGAAGAGGCTGCCCCCGTATATATCGTAGCCGGCGGTGATTCCGTAAACGGGAGTACCGGCAACACGGTTACTGTTAAAGGGAACGCGACGGTCTATGCCAATGCGGTAATAGGCGGGTTCGCGGGTTACGGAGAGATAGGCGATATATGCAGCAAGGAGCGCATGGGCAATATCGGGGCCGGGGGCGATGCTGTTGATAACCGGGTTACCGTGGAAGCTAACGCCGGCAGTATCGAACGCGTTTACGGCGGCCTGGCCTTTGGCGGGAACGCAACCGGCAACACCGTTACGCTGACCGGCGGTTCCTTTAAAGAAGTGTATGGCGGTTCAGCTCTTCCCGCAATTCCGGGTGACGGGGAGGACTCTGGTACGGCGGCGCCTACTCCTGTTATGGGCAATGCTGATAACAATACGGTCAATGTTTCCGGAACCGCGCAGGCCGTAGTTATTTATATATTCGCAGATCCCGGCAGTATAAAAACGGGAACAACCAATAACAACACGGTGAATATCAGCGGCGGTACCTTTGGCGGAACGGTAAAAGTTACTTATATTGATGGATCTTCGGCTACGGGGGATCTTTCTGGCGTGGTATATGGCGGTATCTCCTCAAGCGAAGCCAGTGGCAATACCGTGAATATCAGCGGCGGAAATCTGGATATGGCGACTGTTTGCGGCGGTCTAGCATATTCTTCCGGGGATCTTGAACAGGAAACGCAACCTCAGGTCAATAACAATACGGTGAACATCCTGGCGCCGCTTACCACAGGCGCATTGCTTGGCGGGGTCATAGAGCGGCCCGATGGGATGCTGGACTATTCCAGCGGCAGCGGGAATACGCTGAATGTGGCGGCAAAAAATGTAAACGCTGTCTTTACAGGCGGTTTTCAGAACATGAACTTCTATCTGCCCAAGGACGTTGCCAACGGCGATACCATGCTGACGGTTTATACGCCGAAAAATGAGAGTGATTTTCCGGATGGAATGCCAAGCTGGTTAGCAGACAAATTTATTTTGCAGGAAGATTACTCCCTGTTGAAAGATGAGGAGGGGAATATCGTGTCGACCTCCAACCCCACCGACCTGACGAACGTAACCTTTGGCGTGGCGGCGCAGCGTGGCGCAGACCTTGCGGTAGGCGATACGGTGAACCTGATTGTGGACGAAAACGGCCTGACAACGGACGATACACTGAAGACAACTACCTCAATGACAGTGCCGGAAGACATTGCGACAGATACAGATTACCAACTGAGCATCAGCAAGAAAGATGCCAACACCATTGTGGCGACTGTAGCTGGCAGGACGTTGTCGCCGAATAACGAGCGTATGGCAACCACCGGTAAGTCTACGGCGGAAACCAGGGCAGCCGTAGCGACCCAGGTCAACGCAGGGGCCGACCTGATTGCCGGCATGGGTATGCAGAACGCAGCGGACGCTGCAGCGGCAGAGAATTCTTCCGATGGCAGGCCGGCGGCATCCGGAACGGGCGGTTTTGCTCCCTTTGCGGTGGTGGGCGGTTCCAGCCTGCGGGCCCAGTCCGGTTCCCACGTGGATACCAAAGGCATCGGCCTGGCCCTGGGTTTTGCCAGGGAACTAAAGAACCGGAGCGGCAAGCTTCTGATCGGTCCGTTGGTGGAATACGGACATGGCAGGTATGACAGCTACCAGGATGACGGGACCAAGGCAGACGGCAAGTCCCATTACTGGGGTTTCGGCATCATCGCAAAACAGACGAATGACAGCGGAGTATATTATGAAGGCAGCCTGCGTATCGGCAAGGCGAGCTCGGATTACGGTCGTGACGACGCGATCTTCGGCCGCATGAGTTACGACAGCGACTCCACCTACTGGGGCGCGCACCTGGGCATCGGCAGGGTGAAGGACATCGGCCACGATAACACCCTGGACTATTACGGCAAATACTTCTACAGCCATACCGGCGGCGACAGTGTCTTCGTCAGGGGCTTAAACGCCATGGCGGACTTTGGCAGCGTGGACAGCCACCGTCTGCGTGTAGGCGCAAGAGTGACCCATGCGGTGAATGAGAAGAACAGGATTTACGGCGGGCTGGCTTACCAATATGAATTTAACGGTGACGCCAGGGTAACCTATAACCCCGGCGGAACAGCTCCCAGTCCCAGTGTGAAGGGCAGCAGCGGCCTGATTGAGTTAGGTTGGCAGGTGAAGCCGGGCCGGAGCCCCATGGTGATTGACCTTGGCGTAACGGGCTGGGTCGGCAAGCAGCGCGGTGTAACTGCGAACCTGCAGGCGCTCTGGACATTCTGACCTTAAGATGTACCCCATGGTCGTAAAAACGACCAACCTCGAAACGCAAAGACGTATGGATACTGGGGTTTGGCCCCGCCACCTCTTATAATATATAGGCTTGATAGTTTACGTCCGGTATGCTGGACCGCTGGTACAACGGATCCTATATTGACCCGATGTGGATGTACCTGGATCTGGACGGAAGCGGGGCCGTAGGCTCCCGTTACGGCGTGCTGATGGACGCCCATGGCTATCGCAGGATATATGGCGACTCGATCAGCGTGGTGGACACCATGCGCAGGCGCATGGAACCGATTCCAGGGGTTCCCGGTATTGCCTATTACGACCGGGGCGCCCTGATCCTGATCGACGAGGATGAGTTTGCTGCCGGCGAAGGTGAGATTACGGTGGAATAAAAACTCAACATTGTATTTAGTGATAATTTGTGATACCATAATATAGAGGTCACGGCCTTGCCCTGACCTCTTTTTGTAGTTTACAGGAAATCGGATTTAATGAAAGAGCGCTTACTGGAACGCCTGGCTGCGGTAAAAGAATTGAAAGCAGCGGCGGCGTTGTATAAAAAGAAAAAGGGTTGTGTTTTATCAGGGCTGGACGGAACCGTCAAAGCCTTGTATTTGTGCGCCCTGCAGCAGGCGGTGGGGGCCGGGACGGTGGTGTTTCTGGTGTCCGGCCGGGACGCTGTGCGGGAATACCGGCAGACGCTGGGCTACCTGTATCCGGAACTGCCGGTGCAGGAGTTTTATCCCACGAACCTGCCCCGGGTGCAGGCGGACAGCCGGAACCTGGAGATCCAGGCGGGGCGGGCGGCAGCCCTGCGACTGATTGCCGGCGAAGAAAAGGGGATCGTGTTCGTTACGGGCGAAGCGCTGCTGCAGAAACAGGCCCGGCCTTCCGGTTTGTTCCGGAACAGGCTGGAAGTCGCTGTAGGTGAAACGCTGGAGCAGGGACAGTTTATGGAACAACTGGCCGGGATGGGCTATGAACGTACCGACGAGGTGGATACCATCGGCCAGTTTTCGGTGCGGGGCGGCATCATCGACCTGTTCCCGCTGAACAGCCGGAACCCGGTCCGTATCGAATGGTTTGATGCGGACATTGACGGTATCCGCCTGTATGACATGGCTACCAAACGTTCCCTGGCGAACGTGGAAACGCTGAAGATTGTTCCCCTGCAGGTACAGGCAGCCGAAGAGACCTTTGACGCGTACCTGCGGGATTATGGTGCGGCGGATACGCTGTTTGTTCTGGATGAACCGGCGCAGCTGAAGGAGACGCTGGCGGGCCTGTATAAAGCGGGACTGACATATAAGGAAGAACTCTGGACGCCGGATGAAATCTGGGACAGGGAAGAAAAACAGGCGTTGGTGGCGGTTTCCGCTCTGGACACCAGCCACTTTGCCGCTTTTACCCATATGCAGGTGCCGGTGCGGAGGGTCACTTCCTATAACCGCAGCATCGAGCGGCTGATCGAGGACCTGCAGAACCTGCTGGCGGAAGGTATTCAGCCGTATATTATGATGAGCACGGTGCTGAAGGCCCGGGGCATTACGGAAAGCCTGCGGCTGCAGGGCGTTCCTTCCGTCTGCCTGGCGGACGGCACGGAAGATGCCGCCAGGGTCAATGTGGGCTTTGGGGAGCTGTTCAACGGGTTCCGGTTCTGGAACGAGCCCTGGCTGCTGCTGACGGAAAATGATATTTACGGACTGCAGCGGCGCCGCCGTTTTAAATCAAAGCACAAGGGAGCCCGCCTGCAGTACTTTACCGATATCAAGGGCGGCGATTATGTGGTGCACGATGTGCACGGCATCGGCCGTTATATCGGCGTGGAAAATATGCTGGTGGACGGTATGCACCGGGACTATCTGCTGCTGCAGTATGCAGGCAGTGACCGTCTGTATGTGCCGGTAGACCAGGTGGGCATGCTGCACAAGTATGTGGGCAGCGAGGGCATCACGCCGAAATTATCCAAGATGGGCGGCGCCGACTGGAAACGGATGAAGACCAAAGCTTCCACGGCTATTACCCAGCTGGCGGAAGAGCTGATCCGTCTGTATGCCCTGCGGAAGATTACCAACGGGTATGCCTACGGGCCGGACACGGACCTGCAGCATGAGTTTGAGGAACGCTTCCCCTTCGAGGAAACGCCGGACCAGTTAAAAGCTATCGCGGAAATTAAAGCGGATATGGAAAAACCGATCCCCATGGACCGCCTGCTGTGCGGCGATGTGGGCTACGGAAAAACAGAGGTGGCCCTGCGGGCTGCTTTTAAGGCGGTTATGGACGGGAAGCAGACGGCCATGCTCGTTCCCACCACGGTACTGGCGCAGCAGCACCTGCTTACCTGCCGGGAGCGGCTGGAGCCGTTCGGGGTACGGATCGCCATGGTCAGCCGGTTTGTGTCCGGAAAAGAAATTAACCAGACCCTGAAAAAACTGGAGCAGGGCGATATCGATATCGTCATCGGGACCCACCGGCTGTTGCAGGCGGATGTAGTGTTCCATGACCTGGGGCTTCTGATCATCGATGAAGAGCAGCGCTTCGGCGTGGCCCAGAAGGAAAAGATCAAGCAGTGGAAGCAGGGTATTGATGTGCTGGCGTTGTCGGCCACGCCCATTCCCCGTACGCTGCACATGGCCCTGGTCAGCAGCCGGGACATGAGTCTCATCGAGTCGCCGCCGGAGGACCGTCTGCCGGTGGAGACCTACGTGGCGGAATATGACGAGGGTATGATTAAGGAAGCGCTGGAGCGGGAGCTGCGCCGGGGCGGACGGATCTATTATGTCCATAACCGCGTCAGCGGACTGCCGGCTATTGCGGAACGGCTGCAAAAACTGATACCGGGCATCAATGTGCGGGTCGGGCACGGGCAGATGAGCGAAGACCGGCTGGAAGACGCCATGATGTCCTTCTATGAAGGCAGCTGTGATGTGCTGTTGTGTACTACTATTGTAGAAAATGGGCTGGATGTACCCCTGGCCAATACCATCATCGTCGACGGGGCGGAAAACTTCGGTCTGTCGCAGCTGTATCAGATGCGAGGCAGGGTAGGACGTTCTTCCCGTCTGGCCTACGCTTATTTTATGTATAAACGGAACCGGTCCCTCAGCGAGGTGGCGGCCAAACGGCTGCAGGCCATCCGTGACTTTACGGAGCTGGGGGCGGGCTTTAAGATCGCCATGCGGGATCTGGAGATCCGGGGCGCCGGCAACCTGCTGGGCCCGCAGCAGCATGGTTATATCGCGGGCATCGGGTTTGCCGCGTACTGTGATTTGCTGGAGCAGACTATCAAACGGCTGCAGAACGGTTCCCTGAACGTAGAACGGGAGCCGGACCCGATTCTGGAGATACCGCTGAACGCTTATATCCCGGATTCGTATATTGCCAATCCCAAATATAAGCTGGAACTGTACCGCCGTTTTGTGGACTTGGCCTGGGGTGAGGAAGAGGATCTGATGGACGAGATCATCGACCGCTTCGGGACGCCGCCGGAAGAAGTGGAACTGCTGTGGCGTCTGGCCAAAGTGCGGGCAGTGTGCCGCAGGTTAAAGGTACGCCGGATCAGTGTGCGGTCCGGGCTGATCCGTATCACCTTTGCGGAGCATTCGGACGTAAACGGGCCGGCGCTGGTGAAGCTGGCGGAAAAAAACAGCCCGTACATGCGGCTGCTTCCGGGTACGGAGAACGTACTGCTGTTCCGTACTGCCAAACTGGAAATCGAGCCGCTGGAATGGCTTGAAAAGAATCTCGCGAAACTGATAAAATAGTGTTAAGACGTAATAACGTAATTGTGATGGGAGCCGTAAAATGGGTAAGGATAAATTTCTGAAGGGGGCCTTGATCTTAACCGTTGCAGGGTTGCTGGTTAAGGTCATCGGCTCGGTGAACCGGATCCTGCTTTCCCGTTTGCTGGGAGGCGAGGGTATCGGTTTGTACCAGATGGCCTATCCTATTTACCTGCTGATGCTTTCGGTCTGCTCGGCCGGTGTGCCGGTTGCGGTGTCCATCATTGTGGCGGAAAAGGTGGCCAAAGACGATTACGCCCAGGCCCACCGCATTTTTAAGGTCACCCTGAGGCTGATGGCAGCATTCGGCCTGCTTTTCGCGCTGGCCCTGTACGGTCTGGCCGATTGTCTCGTAAGCAGCGGCTGGATCCGGGACAGCCGGGCGTATTACGCGCTGGTAGTGTTAACGCCTGCCGTGTTCTTTTCCAGTATCCTGGCCAGCTTCCGGGGCTATTTCCAGGGTTACCAGATGATGACGCCTCCGGCGGTCTCCCAGATTCTGGAGCAGCTGGTGCGCGTAGTGGTCATGATCGCCCTGGCGTATTTCCTGCTTCCTTACGGGTTGGAATACGCGGCGGCAGGGGCGGCCTTTGGGGCGGTGCCGGGCGGGCTGACGGGCCTGGTTGTGCTTACCTGGTTTTACCGGAAAGCCCGCAAGGAATGGAAACAGAAAATTGAGGAACAGAAAGAAACGGTGGAAGAAAGCGTGGCTTCCATTGCCAGGCGCCTGGTGCTGCTGGCCATTCCTGTTTCCTGCGCTAACCTGCTGATCCCTGTGACCAGCAGTATTGATATGCTGCTGGTGCCCAACGGGCTGGGCAGGGCCGGCTTCGGAGTGGAAGCGGCTACTACGTTGTTCGGTTACCTGACCGGCATGGCCCAGCCCCTGATGATGATGGCCACCATACCCACCTTGTCGCTGGCAGCCAGTCTGGTTCCGGCGGTTTCGGAAGCCTGCACCCTGCGGCGTACCGATGAGATTTTACGCAAGACCGGTTCTGCTTTTAAAATCTGTATGCTTGTGGTGGTCCCGGCCGCTGTGGGCATGTGGGCCCTGGCAGGACCCATATCCGGCACGTTATACGGTACCATGAAGGCGGCGCCTGTCATTGCCCATCTGGCTCCGTCCGTGGCGTTCCTGGGCATGTTCCAGGTTACCACGGGTGCCTTGCAGGGCATCGGCAAAACGGCGATACCCATGTGGAATATGCTGTTTGGCGCCATAGTGAAAGCGGTGGCGGTCTGGCAGCTGACTTCTGAGGCGGCGTTCCATATTCTGGGCGCGGCCTGGGCATCTAACCTGAATTTTGCAGTGGTGGCAGCTGTCAATATCTTTTTCCTGTACCGGAACGGGATCCCATTTCCCGTCCTGGACAGCCTGAAAATTTTGCTGGCTTCCCTGTGCATGGGACTGGCCGGCGGGGCTGCAGCATCGTTCCTTATTGGTAAGGGCGGCATTGTCGTCGCATTGCTCACCGGCATGGCTGTATGCGCCTTGGTTTATGTGGCGGCGGTGGTGCTGCTGGGCTGCCTGACCCCGGAGGAAGCGGTGCAGCTGCCGGTGATCGGGAAATTTGTACGTAAGTTTTGGAAGTAATGATGAACGGTAAGTAATCAAACCAGAGCGGATGCAATCAAGTGCTGCGTTTTAGTAAATACCGGACGATATGGCCATAATCGAAATTAAACTGTATGGAGGCGTGTTTATGGAACCGGAAAACAAATCAAACAGCGGGAATAACAAAACGAAAGGTTCGCTGGTTATCGTCGGCCTGGGACCGGGAGCTGCCGGGCATCTGTCGCTGGAAACGCTGGAGCTTCTGAAAGAACGGTTTGTGATTTTGCGCACAGAGATCCATCCCACTGTGGCGGAGCTGAAACGCAGGGGCATTTCTTATATTTCCTGCGACGCCTGGTATGAAAAGGAAGCAACCTTTGAAGAGGTGTACAATAAAATAGCCTCCTTTGTCCTGGAACAGGCGAAAGATAAAGAGGTGTTGTATGCGGTCCCCGGCAGTCCCCTGGTAGCGGAACGTACCGTGACGCTGCTGCGGGAAAAGGCAAAGGAATGCGGTACCCCTCTGGCGATTAAGCCGGCCATGAGTTTTCTGGACCTTGCCTATGCAGAACTGGGGATCGACCCCATTGACGGGCTGCGGGTCATCGATGCCCTGGATTTTCCGGCCCTGGCAGATGCGGGACAGTATCCGTTGATGGTAACGCAGGTCTATAACAAAATGGTAGCTTCGGACATGAAGCTGGCCCTGATGGATGTCCTGCCGGACGAAACGGAGCTGTATTTTCTCCGCAATCTGGGCCTGGAAGATGAGGAGTGCCGGAAGACGCCGCTCTTTGAAATTGACAGGCAGCCAGTTATCGATCACCTGACCAGCGTGTTCATCCCCCGCCAGCCCCGGGAAGTATTGCAGGCGGCATTTCGCAATCCGGATGAGGCTGACCGGGATAATCAATTGAAAGAAGCTTCTTCTTTAAAGAAGGGAGATGAAACTGCCGCCGGAACCGGCGAGGCACTTTCTGAGGCCGTTGTTTCAGATGCAGCCGGCTATTGGGAACGTTTCCCGCTGCTGAAGCACAAGACACAGTTTGACGTGCGTCCCCTTGCGGACGTGATGCAGGTGCTGCGCGAGCCGGGGGGCTGTCCCTGGGACAGGGAGCAGGATTTCGACACTATCCGGGCCAACCTGATTGAAGAATGTTATGAATTCCTGGAAGCGGTAGATGCTAAAGATACCCACGGCATGACGGAGGAACTGGGCGATATCCTGATGCAGGTGGTGTTCCATGCCCGTATGGCTGAGGAAAAGGGAATGTTCACCCTGCAGGATGTGATCGACGGAGTGACGGATAAGCTGATCGAACGGCATCCCCATGTGTTCGGGACGGTCAGGGTTGCCAACAGCGACGAAGTGCTGACCAACTGGGAAGCCATCAAGCGACAGGGAAAACCGGAACGGAAACGGGTGCTGGACGGTATCTATAAAGGCCTGCCCTCCCTGTTGCGGGCCCATAAAATCCAGAAGCGGGTCGCCAAGGTGGGCTTTGACTGGACGGAGACCGAAGACGTTAAGAAAAAGGTGCTGGAAGAGTGGCAGGAGTTTAATGAGGCCGCCGCCCTGCAGGATCAGGACGCGATGGAAAAGGAGCTGGGCGACCTGTATTTTTCCCTTGTCAATTTTGCCCGTCACCTGGGCCTGGAAAGCGAAACGGCGCTTAACCGCTGCAACAATCGTTTTGTTACGCGCTTTGAGCATGTGGAGGACTGCGTGACGGAATCTGGAAAGGCATGGGACTGTTATTCGCTGGAAGAGCTGGACCGGTTTTGGGATGAAGCGAAAGAAACTGAAAAATAATTATTAATTTTTTTAAAAATATTTTAAAGAAGGCAGGATTTTTCGGCAGAACGTAGAATAGACAGTTAGTTAAGGTGCGGTAGATGTCCGCCGGCTTTGCTTTTTGAGGGAAGCCGGGCGGATAAAATTGAAAAAAGGCACTGAAAAAGGAGGATTTTATTGTGAACAAACAAGAGTTGATTGCTGTTGCAGCAGAAAAAACAGGTTTGACTAAAAAAGACACCGAGAAGGCTTTAAAGGCTCTGTGCGCAACCGTTGTTGCCGAAGTAGCCAAAAAAGGCAAAATCCAGTTAGTAGGTTTCGGTACATTTGCAGCCCGTGAACGCGCTGCCCGTAAAGGCAAAAACCCGCAGACCGGTAAAGAGATCGCTATCGCTGCCGCTACGGTTCCCGCTTTCAAAGCAGGCAAAGCGTTTAAAGAAGCTGTAAATGCAAAACCGGCAAAAAAGGCGAAAAAAGCTAAAAAATAATGGATCGTATTTCACAGATGACAGAAGGCGGGCATTGCCTGTCTTCTGTTTTTTTGTTATACTAAGTTACAGCGTAAATTACAGCGGATTTTCCCGTGAGGGGGAGTGAACGGCATGGCAACTCGCAACAATGAAAAGAAAAGCCGCACAGCAAGAGACTTCCGCCGTGTCCTGATCATTCTGGTCATTGTCTTTGTGGTGCTTCTGGGACGGCAGGAATACAGGATCTACCAGATCCAGAAAGAAGCGGAAGCCACCCAGAAACGGGTGGAGGAGCTGCAGAAGGCGCAGGCCGACCTGGAAGCGGAGCGGAAGCGTCTGTATGATCCAAAATATATTGAAAAGCTGGCCCGGGAAGATCATAATTACGTAAAAAAGGATGAGGTCCCGATCTTTATCGTTAAGGACAAGGACAAACAGGACGATAAAACGAAGCAGGACGGCGCCAAAGGGAAAACAGACGGCCAGGGAACGGCAAAGCAAACTGAAAAAAAGGCTGAAAATTAGCATTGTTATTGACACTGGCTCTTTTCTGGTGGTAAAATTACATAGTCTTATTTTTGGAGCAGGAGGTTTTTTCGTTTTATGGCAATTGAAGTTGGAGCAGTCGTAGAAGGTGAAGTTACCGGCATTACCAATTTTGGTGCGTTTCTTCAGCTTCCCGAGGGCAAAGTCGGGCTGATTCACATTTCCGAGGTATCCAATGTTTATGTTAAGGATGTGCATGACTTTTTAAAAGAGCATCAGAAGGTCAGGGCAAAGGTATTGTCCATTGATGACCGCGGCAAGATTGCACTTTCCCTGAAACAGGTTGAGGATAAGCCGGAAACTCCTGCCAAGCCTGACAGACCCAAAGAGGCGCCTGTTGCGGATAAGAGGCCTCCCCGTCAGACCGGCCCCTTATCGTTTGAAGATAAATTATCCAAATTTATGAAAGACAGCGACGACCGTCTGCTGGATCTGCGCAGAAATACGGAATCCAAGCGCGGAGGACGTGGTGCAAGCCGTGATCGGTAAAAACGGGCACTCAGCAAGGGTGCCTTTTTTGTTTTATCAGCTGCAGTGACGGATTCTGAAGGGGGATGCTTCAGCACCCCCGTCACGCAGCCGGATTATACACGTGGTTGGGTTATAACGGATTATAACCCCGGCTGTTACGGAATACGGGATGGCTATGAAAGAAACGGTACTGGATAAAGTGCCCCGTATTTTGCGGGAAAAACTGGATATTACCAGGTATTATGTGGCGGCGGTCAGCGGCGGCGCCGATTCTTTGGCTCTGGCAGACGCGTTGCAGCGTGGCGGGTTCCGTTTTACCGTTTGTCATGTGGAGCATGGCATACGAGGCAGGGAAAGTCTGGAAGACGCTTCTTATGTAGAAGGGTTCTGCCGGGAACGGGGCATCGCATTTAGCTGTAAGCGTGTGGCTGCGCAGGAATTGCGGAAAATGGAAAGGCTGTCCCTGGAGGATGCTGCGCGCCGGTTGCGGTATCAGGCGCTTTTTCGGTGCGTGGAGGAAACCGGGGCTGATTTTATCCTGACGGCCCATCAGAAGGATGATCAGGCGGAAACCTTCCTGCTGCGGCTGCTGCGTGGTTCGGGCACGCGGGGCCTGGGCGCCATCCGGTTCCGGCGGGACATGGTTTTACGTCCGCTGCTTTCCCTTTCGGGGGCAGAGCTGCGACAGTATTGTAATGAAAGGAATATTGTCTGGCGGGAGGACGCGACCAACGGGGACCTGCATTATGCGCGCAACCGGATCCGTAAGGTGCTGCTTCCCATGCTGGAAGAGAATTTTTCGCCCGCTGTGACGGATATTTTATGCCGGACGGCAGAGCATCTCCAGCTTGACGGGATGTATCTGGAGGAACTGGGCGCGGCGGAACTGGATAAAAGATGGATCGCTCCTTCCGATAACCGGAAGGGTGTTTTGCAGCTTGCCGATTGGGACAAAGTCCCTGCGGCTTTGCGGTTCCGGGTGCTGCGGCAGTTCTGGCTCCGTTCGGGGGCCCGGGAAGAATTGTCGGGGGCAAACCTGGAGGAGTTGGAGCGGTTGATCGGGCGCCGTGCCAGCGGTAAAAAAATTTTACTGCCAGGCAGTTGGCAAGCATTATATTCTTATGGTAAACTAATATTATTCCCTGAAGTTAACATTCCGGGTTTGCAGGAGGATGGAGACTGGAGCTGTACAGTTGTTCTGGAAAGTCTCTCCGGCGGGTTGCCTGATGAAGTTACACTCGTTTCGGAGATTTACTTTCCGGATCGCAGGACGGCGCGGCTGCATATCACAAAAGACATGCCAGCCTACCGTTACCGGGCGCAGATGATCTATCCGCTCCGCCGGCTGAACAGGCTGGGGGATGCACTGGTGTTTCGGTACAGGCAGCCGGGGGACAGGATATATCCGTTAAAAGGGACAGGGCATAAGACCCTGAAAAAGTACCTGATAGAGTGCAGAGTACCTGTGGAAGACAGGGGCAGGCTGGTGGTCGCGGCGGTGGGGAAGGACATCGTCTGGATCCCCGGAATTGCCAATGCCCGGTGGGAGGAAGAACAGACCGGTTCAGAGAATCCGGCCCCGGAGAAGGGCTGGCTGTTTATAACTTTATAAGTTAAGGTAGGTGTTTGTTGTGCATGAAGATATAAAGGCGGTTCTGATCACGGAAGAGCAGATTAAAAAAAGAGTGCAGGAGCTGGGGGAACAGCTTTCCGAAGAGTACGCGGGGAAACGGGTCATCATAATCTGCCTGCTGAAGGGCGCGGCTTATTTTGCCTGTGACCTGAGCCGGGCCATGTCCATTCCGGTACGGATGGAATTCATGGTGGCGTCGTCCTATGGCGACAGCACTACAACCTCCGGCAGCGTGGCCGTACGTCTGGATGTAAAGGATGATATTGCGGGTATGCATGTGTTGCTGGTTGACGATATTATCGATACAGGGCTGACCTTTGCGCGGGTCAAGACATTGCTGGAGACCAAAAAACCGGCGTCCATTAAAACCGTTGCCATGTGCGATAAGGAAGACCGGCGGAAGAACGGTCTGGAAGCGGATTATGTCGGTTTTACCATTCCGGACGAATTTGTGGTCGGCTATGGCCTGGACTATGCGGGCGACTACCGGAACCTGCCCTTCATCGGGGTGCTGAAGCCTGCGGTGTATGCCCGGACCTGATTATTTATGATATTTGACTAATATGGAAAGGAGGAAACGTTTTTGTCTAAATTCTTTAAAAACGTTGCCTTTTATTTACTGATCGTAGTTGCGGCAATCTGGGTAATGGATCATTATTCTGCCGGCAACACGGCAAAAACAGACATTTCTTATACGACTTTTATGAAACATGTGCAGCAGGATGAGGTTCGCTCCGTCACGATCAGTGAGAATTCGATTACGGGGCAGTTAAAGGACGGCAAGACCTTTACTACGGTTGCGCCTGACGATTCCACCCTGATTGCAACGCTGCGCTCCCGGGATGTGGAGATCAAGGCGGAGCTGCCGCCCCAGACTCCCTGGTGGGCGACGTTGTTAAGTACGCTGCTGCCCATGATTTTAATTGTGGGACTTTGGTTTGTACTGATGAACCAGAGCAGCGGCGGCAGCCGGATGATGAATTTCGGCAAGAGCAATGCCCGTCGTTATGATGAAAGCAAAAACAAAATCACGTTTAAAGATGTGGCAGGCGCGGATGAATCCAAGCAGGAACTGCAGGAAGTCGTGGAATTTTTAAAGCATCCCCAGCGGTATAATGCACTGGGCGCCAAGATTCCCAAAGGCGTACTGCTGTACGGACCTCCCGGTACCGGCAAGACGCTGCTGGCCCGTGCTGTGGCAGGCGAAGCCGGCGTGCCGTTCTTTTCGATTTCCGGCTCGGATTTTGTAGAAATGTTTGTAGGTGTCGGCGCTTCCCGTGTACGCGACCTGTTCGACCAGGCCAAAAAGAACGCGCCCTGTATCGTTTTTATTGACGAAATCGACGCTGTGGGCCGTCAGCGCGGCGCCGGTGTAGGCGGTGGCCACGATGAAAGAGAGCAGACACTGAATCAGTTGCTGGTAGAGATGGACGGCTTCGGCATCAACGAAGGCATCATCATGATTGCGGCAACGAACCGGCCGGATATTCTGGACCACGCTTTGTTACGTCCCGGCCGTTTTGACCGGCAGATCGTCGTGGACCGTCCGGATATGCGGGGCCGGGAAGCGATCCTGCATGTGCATGCCAAAGGCAAACCCATAGCTCCCGATGTGGATATGACGACTATTGCCAAGCAAACCACCGGTTTTACCGGCGCGGATCTGGCAAATCTGGTCAATGAGGCGGCGCTGCTTACGGCCCGCCGCAATGCACCCATGATCGATATGAAGTCGATGAATGAGGCGGCGGAACGGGTCGTGATGGGACCGGAACGCCGCAGCCATCTGGTGAGTGAACCGGAGAAAAAACTGACGGCCTATCACGAAACAGGACATACACTGATCGGGCTGCTTCACAATGATGTGAGCGTTGTTCATAAGGTTACGATCATACCCCGGGGTCGGGCGGGCGGTTATACCATGAGCCTGCCCAAGGAAGACCGGAACTACCAGACGAAATCAGAAATGCTGGACGAATTACAGATGCTGCTGGGCGGCCGCGTGGCGGAAGCCATTGTGCTGAAGGATATTTCCAGCGGGGCCAGCAGCGACCTGCAGCGGGCCACGGCGCTGGCGCGGAAGATGGTCTGCCAGTATGGCATGAGCGACCGGCTGGGTTCCATGACCTTCGGGCATCCGGAAGAGGAAGTGTTCCTGGGCAGGGATATTGCCCGCGAGCGATACAGTAATGAAGTGGCGGCTGTCATTGACGAAGAGGTCCGCCGTCTGATGGATGAAGCCTATAAAGGCGCCGAAAAGCTTTTGCAGGAAAATATGGACAAGCTGGTGCTGATTGCGGAAACTCTCATGGAGAAAGAAACGCTGGACGGGAGACAACTGCAGGAACTCATGAACCAGGGCTATCTGACAGAGGACGGTCCGGCCCTGGAGGCAATGGAGCAACCTGCCGGCGAGATAGGCTGATCAGCCGGCATTACATTATAGCCCGTTTCAAGGGAACGCGGATTAAATCGGTTGTAAACTGCCGGAATAAGCGCAGACGAATTGATCGGTGGTTCCTGATAAATGATACATTGCGGAGGCGTTGCCATGCGTGCCAGAATTTTGGGTTTGTTGCGTGAAAGCATGCCGGAGCCGGTTTCGGGAGAGGAAATTTCCGCAAAGCTGGGGGTTTCCCGTACGGCTGTCTGGAAACATATCCAGTCGTTGAAAAACACAGGCTATGATATTGAATCCGTTCCCAAGAAGGGTTACATTTTACATAAAGCTCCGGATCTGCTGAGCCCGGAGGAGATTGTTGCGCATCTGAAGACCAAGTGGGTGGGACATCATATCCACTATACGGTCCGTTTGGAAGATTCAACCAATAATGTTGGTAAAAAACTGGCAGACGGGGGTTGTGACGATGGGCTGGCCGTGATTGCGGAAGAACAGACCCATGGGAAGGGACGTCTTTCCCGGGGCTGGTTTTCGCCTATGGGGTACGGAATATGGTGCAGCATCGTGCTCCGTCCTCCTTTTATGCCTTCGGAAGCGTCTAAATGTACGTTGCTGGCAGCGGTGGCTGTTATCAAGGCTATTAATAAGTATAAAGGCGTCAATGCCAGGATCAAGTGGCCCAACGATGTCCTGCTGGAAGGGAAAAAGATGGTGGGCATCCTGACAGAGATGAGTGCCGAATTCGGTAAGATCAACTATATTGTCATCGGTACGGGCATTAATACCAATGTGCCGAAATCCATGATTCCCGATGAACTGAAGGAACTGGCGATTTCCGTGGCGGATGTGGCGCAGGAGCCGATTCAGCGGGTACAGATTCTGGCTGACTACCTGAAAAATCTGGAAGACCTCTATGAAACGGTGTTAAAGGACGGTTTCAGACCTGTGCTGGATGAGTGGAGGAAATATTCCGATACCATAGGGCAGGAAGTAAAAGTCATCGCCCCGGAAAAGACCTATTTTGGGACGGCCGTGGATATTGACGAGGAAGGTCTGCTGGTGGTCAGAAAAGAAGATGGAACACTGGAAAAGGTCATAGCGGGGGATGTCTCCATCCGCCCGGCCGGGGCCAAAGGAAAACGGTATTCCTGATTTGTAAGCGGCTGAGGAAGCACTGGCTGATTCGTCTGCACGCTGAACTGCGTATCCTTAAGGTTCCCTTTGATATAGTGTCGGCTGTAAGTTATACACTGCATTTTTATAGCTGCTAAGGAGGCAACATATGTTACTGGTAATTGATGTAGGCAATACGAATACGGTGGCTGGTATTTATGATGGGAAAAAGCTGGTAGATAACTGGCGTTTTTCTTCGGACCGTTCCAAAACGGCAGATGAATTCGGTATGTTCATGAACAGCATGCTGAACTTTTCCGGATTAAAAAAGGAACTGGTGACGGACATTATTATTTCCAGCGTAGTTCCTCCGGTATTAGTTCCCCTGTGTCATATGTGCGAACGGTTTTTTAAAATCAAACCGATGGTTGTGGGTCAGGGATTGAAGATCGGCCTGCAGCTGCGCTATGAGAATCCGAAAGAGATCGGCGCCGACCGTATCGTAAATGCGGTAGCTGCCTATGACAGATACGCTCATCTGAAACGGCCGATGATCATTATTGATTTTGGTACCGCCACGACTTTCTGCGCTTTGCTCCCAGACGGATCCTATCTGGGCGGCGCTATCTGTCCCGGTATCGGTATTTCTTCGGAAGCGCTCTTCCAGCGGACTGCCAAGCTGCCGCGTATTGAGCTGATTCCACCGAAGAAGGCGATCTGCGGCAATACGGTGGATGCAATGCGTTCCGGTATCATGTTTGGTTATTACGGACTGATCAAGGAGATCGTTTCCCGTATGAAAGAAGAGCTGGGCGGTGATGCCCTGGTCATTGCTACCGGTGGATTCGGCAATACCATGGCCCAGGGTACGGACTGCATTGACGAAGTAGACCAGATGCTCACTCTGGAAGGCCTGCGCCTTATTTTTGAAAAGAATAAGAAATAAACAGCAGAACCTATTACGGACGGGGAGGGCGTCTTTCCGTCCGTTTTTTATCTTGCAGGAACTATTATGAGAATTGGTAATATAGAATTAGATACACCGGTTGCGCTGGCGCCTATGGCAGGCATCAGCGACCTGCCGTACCGGGTCATCTGCCGGAAGTTTGGCAGTGGACTTACAGTATCGGAAATGGTCAGCGCCAAAGGACTGTTATATAAAAATGAAAAGACATTTGCCATGCTGCAGATCGATGCAGCGGAGCGCCCCACGGCAATCCAGCTGTTCGGCTCGGTTCCGGAAGAAATGGCAGAGGCGGCCAGAATTGTGGAAGCTCACGGAGCTGACATGATCGACTTTAATATGGGATGCCCTGTGCCTAAAGTAGTCAATAACGGAGAGGGATCCGCTCTGATGAAGACCCCCGCGCTGGCGGGTAAAATACTGGAAGCCATGGTCAGGTCCGTCCGGATTCCCATTACGGTAAAGTTTCGTGCCGGCTGGGATGCTGCGCATCGGAATGCGGCGGAGATCGCAAGGATTGCCGAAGCCGCAGGCGTTGCCGCGGTGACTGTCCATGGCAGGACGCGGGATCAGTTTTACATGGGGAAAGCGGATTGGGAGATCATCCGCCGGGTGAAAGAAGCGGTGCGGATCCCCGTGTTTGGCAATGGGGATATTTTTACCGCAGAGGACGGCTTGCGCATGTTCAGGGAAACAAATTGTGACGGGCTGATGCTGGCCAGAGGCGCTTATGGCAATCCCTGGTTGTTTGCACAATTGCGTGCAGCGTTGGAGGGGAAAGAGATTCCGACAGTAACGGTTGAGGAAAAACTGCGGCAGATCATACAGCATGCAACCGCTTTGGTGGATTTTAAAGGCGAGAAGGTTGCCATACGGGAAATGCGCAGTCATGCTTCCGCGTACATTAAAGGACTGCCCAGAGCTTCCGAATACAGGGAACGGTTTCACAAGCTTGAGACGTTGCGGGAGATGGATGATCTGGTGAACCGTTACGGTGAATTTTTGACAGGTAATTAGCGTGAAAGAGTGGTATTATTTGTGCTGTTATCATCAGTAGCGTAATGGCAATCGATGATTAATATGGAAAAGCTGCAGGATTTGCAATATATTGTCATCAGTATTTCCTTAATTTTTATTGTAGTCTGATTGTGTTATTTATTGCGATGTGATACAATACACTCTCGGAAAAAGCAACTTTACAGGTACGTTTATGGATTCGGAAGCAATACGGAAATCTGAAAAACAGAAAACAGTGATCAGTATCAGCATCGGTTCATCCCAGCGTGATGCCAGAGGCAGTCTTCTTTTGGGAGATACGGAGGTTATACTGGAACGCAAAGGTACCGATGGCGATATGGATAAGGCTGCCCGATTGCTGCAGTATTATGACGGAAAAGCGGATGCGATGGGCCTGGGCGGAACAGATCTGTATCTGGTAGCAGGCAATCGCCGTTATGTTTTTGCAGAGTCCGCAAAGCTGCTGAAGCAGGTCAGATACACACCGGTTCTGGATGGTAGCGGTCTGAAAAACACACTGGAACGGATGGCGGTTCGTTATCTGGTGGATACCCATGTTATTGATTTTAACGGTAAAAACGTACTGCTGGTCTGTGCAGTGGACCGCTTCGGTATGGCGGAAGCGCTGGCAGAACAGAGTTGCAGAGTCCTGTTTGGCGATATCATTTACGGTCTGGGCTGCAATATTCCTATCAGGAGCCTTGCTGCTTTACAGCGGTGGGCGGCGGTGCTCGTTCCCATAATTACCAGGCTGCCAGTAAAATGGATGTATCCTACGGGGAAAAAGCAGGATTCACATATAAGCAGGCATCCCGAATATTTTATAAATAGCGATATCATTGCAGGGGATTTTCTGTTTATCAAGCGGTTTATGCCGTCCCGTCTTGAAGGGAAGATAATCATTACAAACACGGTTACTGCAGCAGACCGGCAGATGTTGAAAGATGCCGGTGTTAAAATGCTGGTTACGACCACGCCCTGTCTGCAGGGACGGAGCTTTGGCACCAATGTGCTGGAAGCGGCGATCGTAGCTGCTTCAGAAAGCAAAAAAGCATTACGGCCGGAAGAATACGAAGCGTTTATTATAAAGCATAACATTATGCCGTCTATAGAGTATTTTCAGTAAGGAGCAGGAAGGAATGGAGAAATTTGCGTTTGTGCTGCATCCCCTGTCATTAGAGGATATGCAGATGGTTTCGCCTGTTGTCAGGTATGTTCCTGATTTCCTGCTGGAACATATATTGCAAAAGAAAAAGCCATTTGAAGTCTCGCACATCACCGGGGTGAAAAGCCCGTACGCAGAGGCGGAGGGGTGGTTTGTCGGCTGTCCGCTGACGGCGAAGCAGATGGTGGAGCTTCCGGAGGAGTTTGTCATTGATCGGATCGTGGAAACCGGAAAGATTGCAGAAGAGCTGGGAGCTAAAATTCTCGGCCTGGGTGCTTTTACTTCTATTGTGGGCGATGCCGGCATTACCATAGCGGAGCGTTTAAATATTGCGGTTACGTCCGGTAACAGCTATACGGTTGCGACGGCCCTGGAAGGAACAAGGGAAGCGGCCCGTCTCATGGGGAAAGACCTGCGGGATGCGGAAGTGGCTATCGTCGGAGCCAGCGGTGCCATCGGTTCGGCCTGTGCCCGTATCCTGTCCCGCGAGGTGCGTCATATCAATCTCATTGCCAGGCGCATCGGCCCTTTGGAAGAATTGGCACAGGAACTGAACGGACATGGCGCCGCGACGTTTTCGGTGAGTGCGGATATCAAGGCAGGCCTGCATAAAGCGGATGTGGTCATAGCGGTGACCAGTGCGGTTGATTTCATCATTGATCCTGCCGATTTGAAATCCGGCGCGGTAGTCTGCGATGTGGCCCGCCCCCGCAACGTATCCCGGAATGTATCGGCGCTGCGGAATGATGTGCTGGTGATCGAAGGCGGCGTGATCCATGTTCCCGGTAACGTGGATTTTCATTTTAATTTTGGTTTCCCGCCCCATACGTGTTTTGCCTGTATGGCGGAAACCATGATACTTGCCCTGGAAGGCAGGTATGAGAATTTTACGCTGGGCAGGAATCTGCTTCCATCCCAGATTGATACCATATCCAGCCTGGCAGATAAACATGGTTTTACTCTGGCTGGTTTCCGGAATTTCGAGCATGCGGTAACCCGGGAAACGATAGAAAAGATTAAACAAAATGCGAAGCTTTAAGGAAACGCTGATCCATTCGTCTGCATGCTGACCGGTGCTTTCTATGACTGACTGTGTCGATGTCCTCACGCAGTTACGGAATACCGGCCAGATAAACCTGCACATTTGCCGACGAATGAGCAAATGGATTTATCCGTAGCTCATAAGTATTTGACAAGGATAATATAAAAACTTATAATATAAACTAACCGTTTTTACGTACCCCCGGTATCGGTGTGAAGACCGATGCTTTTAATATGTTGTAATATTGGAGGAATGATCATGACATCAAAAGAAACAATATTAACCGCTGAAGGCCTTGCGAAACTGGAGGCTGAACTGGAAGAGCTCCGCACTGTCAAACGCCTGGAGAACGAAGAGCGCTTGCATGAAGCCATTGCCCATGGCGATTTAAGCGAAAACTCTGAATATGTTTCGGCAAAGGATGAGCAGGCCCGCATTGAAGGCCGTATTCTGGAACTGGAACAGATGATAAACACAGCCAAGGTTATTGATAATACAAAAAAACGGAAAACAAAGGTTGAATTAGGCGCTACGGTTGATATTGAAGATTTGAATCCGGAATTTGAAGAAGACCGGCTGCAGTCCTATACAGTGGTTGGTACGACGGAAGCAGATCCCTTTGCAGGACGGATTTCCAACGAATCACCTATCGGAGCTGCTATTATGGGCAAGAAGGTTGGCACCACGGTAACGGTACGTACTCCGGCGGGCGATCATCAATATAAGATAGTAAAGATTAAATAATCGGGAGAAACAGAATGGCAGAAGATAAGAAGAATGTTCAGGGCAGGCAGGCCCCGGCAATGGACATTAATGAACAGATGCAGAACCGTATCGACAAGATGCACAAGCTGGAAGAGCGGGGGATCCGTCCATTCGGCCACCGGTTTGACTGGACCCATCATACAAAAGAAATATATGAAAATGTAGAGAAGATGGAAGCGGAAGGAACCGTTGTCAAGGCAGCCGGCCGTGTTATGGCGATCCGTGGCCACGGAAAGACCAGCTTTCTGGATCTGCAGGATGCTACCGGCAAGATCCAGTTATATACGCGTAAAGACATCTTAGGGGAGGATAATTATTCTCTGATCAAGCTGATGGATATCGGCGATATTATCGGCGTTACGGGCACGGTGTTTAAGACTCACATGGGGGAACCCTCTATCCGTGTTGAGAATCTGGAATTCCTGTCTAAAGCACTGAAGCCGCTGCCGGAGAAATGGCATGGCCTGACCAATGTGGATCTGCGTTACCGGCAACGTTATCTGGATCTGATTGTCAATCCGGATGTCAGAGATGTATTTATCAAACGTACCCAGATTATCAAAAGCATCCGTGAAATACTGGATAACGAAGGATATTTAGAGGTTGAGACCCCGGTCCTGAACACGATTTCCGGCGGCGCGACCGCTCGTCCTTTCATTACGTATCATAATGCGCTGGATATCCAGTTGTATCTGCGTATTGCTACAGAATTAAATCTGAAGCGTCTGATCGTAGGCGGTTTGGAACGGGTATATGAAATCGGCCGTATTTTCCGAAATGAAGGGATCGACATCAAGCATAATCCGGAATTTACCAGCATAGAACTGTATCAGGCCTATGGCGATATGGATACCATGATGGACATTGCGGAAAAGATCGTAACGGAAACCGCGCAGAAGGTGCTGGGCACACAGCAGATCGTTTATGAAGGAAAAGAGATCAATTTAGCTTCGCCCTGGCCGCGCATTACCATGATCGATGCAGTGAAGCAGTACAGCGGATTTGATTTTAACGGCGTGACTGATCTTGCGGTAGCAAGGAAGATGGCCGATGAAGCGCATGTTGAATATGAAGAAGCCTGGGGCGTCGGCAAGATTATCAATGCGTTCTTCGATGAATTTGTGGAAGATAAGCTGATTCAGCCTGTCTTTATTTACAAGTACCCGAAAGAAATTTCGCCGCTGGCCAAGAGCAGTGTGGAAGATCCGGAAATTACGGATCGCTTCGAAGGCTTTATCTATGGGCGTGAGTTGTGCAATGGCTTTACAGAATTGAACGACCCTATCGACCAGCGGGAACGTTTTGTTAAGCAGATGGAAGAACGGGCTGCCGGCAATGAAGAAGCTGGCATGATGGACGAAGATTTTATCAATGCGTTGATGCATGGCCTGCCGCCTACCGGCGGACTGGGGATCGGTATTGACCGTCTGGTTATGTTCCTGACGGGCGCTGTTTCCATCCGTGATGTGTTGCTGTTCCCGACCATGAAACCGATGGCACAGGAAAAGGCAGAGATTGACGGTGAGGCTGAGGAAAGCAAATAAACGGGTGCCTGGTTCTTATTAGCCCGGAGTTAATGACTGTACAGATTCTAAAATCAGCATTTTAAGAGAGGCGCAAGCCTCTCTTTTTTTAGCGACAGAGCTGCTGATTAAGATATTGGCAAGTTCGTATGCGAAACAGCCGACAGTTCATCAATAAAGGGCTGTTTATCAAATAATAGAATTTATATGGTTGTCGTCATTATTTTGTTTTTCCGGACGTTCGGCAGGGAGTGAAAGGGTAAAAAGGATAAATTTATAAATTTGCCTCGTTGTAAAATGAAGTTGCAATAACTCAAAAAGAAAGTCCATAGCGATGGATTCGTAGTAGAATTTAGTTGCTACACAAAATTCTCGAAAGGATCATCACTATGGACAATCCCAATTGTAATACAGAACACAGAAAATTTCAACACCTTACCCCTGAGGAAAGGCATGAAATTGAAGTTCGCTTTAACAAAGATAAGTGGACTATCTACCAGATAGCCAAACAGTTATGTCGCCCGTTCAACACCATTAAGTACGAAATCAATCGTGGCCTTGTTCTGCTATACCATGGAACCGTACAACGTTACAGCGCCAAGAAGGCAGAACAGGTGTATCTTGAACATCGTTCCCATTGCCGTAAGCAATATAAACGATTAGCAACTTCGTCTTTTATCCAATATGTCGAAGATCACTTCAAGGATGGTTGGTCGTTGGACGCTTGTGTAGGACGGGCTGAGATAGAAGGCCTGTTCCCCCGGGATCAGATGGTGTGTACAAAGACGTTGTACAACTATGTGGATGCCGGATTGCTCGGCATAAAGAACATAGACCTTCCGAATAAGTTATCCCGTAAAACAAAGCCAGCGCGAATTCGTCAGAACAAACGGGTCTTGGGCGACAGTATCTCGGAACGGCCCGAAGAAGCCGAAACACGACAAGAATTCGGGCATTGGGAAATCGACACGGTCAGAGGAGTAAAGAAAGAAACAGAACCCGCAGTCCTGACCCTTGTAGAACGAAAATCCCGCTATTCCATCTGGCTAAAAATCATGAGCGCAACGGCTGCGTCTGTTCAGGAAGGAATGCACCAGATACTCACGCATTTTGGTGAACGGGCGCAACAGGTGTTCAAGACGATCACCGGGGATAATGGTTCCGAGTTTGCCGAGCTGTTCCGTCTGACGGGAGAAGGCATTGGTATCTACTTTACCCATCCGTATTCTTCCTGGGAAAAAGGAACCAACGAAAGACATAATGGGCTGTTACGGAGGTTTATCCCCAAAGGAAAGCCTATATCTGGTTACACTACAGAGGATATCCAGCTTATTGGGGACTGGGCCAACAATCTTCCTCGAAGAATCTTGGGATATAAGACACCGGAAGAAGTCTTTGAGCGGGCACTGGATCAAATCTATTCCCTGTGAAAGTCGCCGCGTTTTGGCAGCCCTTCGTTCGGGGCTACGCCCCTCTCTTCGGACTGCCAAAACAAACTACTACGAACTTATCTGCTGTTATTGCAACTTGCTATTGCAATTTGCGATAATGAAATAAGCAATGTCTGTATAAAAATTAAACATTTAATCAGTGCTTTCTTAAGATGGGAGTTGCAGCATGGATACATTCACTCTATTCATAACC
>CAJODT010000011.1 GCA_905233365.1 uncultured Succiniclasticum sp. | reverse complement strand
GGTTTACACCCATAAAAATATAAATGAATTAAAAATGAACATTGAATTAATAACAAATTAGTAACAAAAACATTAAAAAACCGCTTAACAAAGCGGTCTCGAGTAGATATGGGGATTGCTCCCCATACCCCTCACAGAACCGTACTTGCGCTATTAACGCATACGGCTCTTCATTTCATATTTGTACACGTTTATAAAACAAACTCACATAAATCTTTGGTGTAGGCAGCTTAAACGTCCGTAGAACACCTTCAAAGAAGCCTTGCTTTGTATAGCTTTTCTTTTGGCTCCTTCGGTTTAACCACTTGAATAGCATACATATCGTTTGCGTGTAGAAACTTTTAATTCCATTCGTATTGTCTGTTACTCCGTAGTATTGGTAGTGTCCTCTTAGTTTCGCTCTTATCATGTTGAGCATCTCTCTTAGCGGCAATGCCCGGTGGGATTTTATCCATTCTTTCATTGCCCGCAGCTTACTAATAAACTTCTTCCTGCTCGTCTTTACTCTGCACCTGAAGAATCCCTGCTTATTCGCCTTTCCGCAGTAGAACGTAAAACCAAGGAAGTCGAAGGTCTCTGGTTTCCCTTCTCCCCGCTTCTTCCGATTTTCTTCTGCAAATCTTCCAAATTCCAGAATCCTGGTCTTTTCCTCCGCCAGTTCCAACCCAAACTTCTGAAATCTCGCCCGGAGTACTTCCAAGAACTTTCTTGCTTCGTTCCCGTGCTGAAAGCAGCAGACAAAATCATCTGCATATCGTATCAGATAACACTGCCCTTTCATTCTGTTCCTGACGATTTTCTCAAACCACAAGTCAAGCACGTAGTGCAGGTATACGTTCGCCAGCACAGGGCTCGCTCCATTTCCCTGAGGCGTGCCTTTCTCGCTGTCCAGATATTTGCCGTTTTCCATGACGCCTGCTTCCAAGAATTTCCTCACTATGTTCAGGAACTTCCTGTCCGCTATGTCATGCTCCAACATCCTTATCAGCCACTCGTGGTTCACGTTGTCAAAGAAGCCCCTTATATCCGCTTCTACTACATAGTTGGTCTTGCGGTATTGCACCATCTCTATGACCTCCTTCACTGCCATATGGCAATTCCGGTGTGGCCTGAATCCATAGCTCGTAGCTATGAACTTCTGCTCATATATCGGGGTCAGGATTTGGGCTATCGCATTCTCGACCAGCTTGTCTTCATAGCTGGATATACCCAATGGGCGCATTTTGTTACTTCCTGCCTTGGGTATATAGGTTCTCCTTGCCGGGTTTGGTCTGTACGCTTCTCTTTTCATCCTGCTAAGCAGGTTGTCCAGATTCGCTTCCAGTTCCTCTGCGTACTCGTCCTTGCTCACATTGTCAATGCCCTTTGCTTTTCCTGATTTCATCCTCCGGTGTATCACCATCAGAAGGTTTTTGTCTATGTGAGCAGCAAGGTTCTGTACTCTTCCGTCTGTTCTGTTTGCTTTACTTATGCTGTAGCTTATTCCGAGCATTCCGCCCACCATATTCTCAGCTCTCCTGTCTGTACGGTTGCTTCTTTGCCCGAAGCTATGAAATGTGCCGCCCTTCCCTCCACCTGCTTTCACAGGTTTCTACAGTACTATGACGACATCGGACTTCCCGCTGCACGTTTACTTGTCTTGCGTTTGTTCAGACGCTTGACTTTGTATACCCTTTCGGGATGTAACGGGACCTCAGCTGTTCCGATAACTCACTTGCGTGAATCTCTGCTCACGTCTGCATCAGCCTCGCCATGCTCTCAGACCGGGGGTTGCCTGCCTGACCTCGCCTCTATCGGCCAGATAGATGTTGCCTGCTGTCAAATAAAGAACATCGGCCAAATCCCACTAAATAATCATTTCCCGGCTCAATCACTTCGCTTGCGCTACGGCTCTGCTGCTCCCTGTCCTACGCTTAGAGCTGGTGTTACCACTTCGCTCCCAAGGACTCGGTACGGGCGGTTGGCTAAACCTTACCCGACAGGTTTGCCCTGCTGTGATGTTATCAGCTTACAAAGGTCGCTCGCGCAACCAGTGGAAAACAGTTTAGCGCTGTTTTCGCAGCTCGCACTTAAATATATATTATACCATAAAAAAGTTCCAACTGTTCCAGTAAAGTCGTTCAAGTTAAGCCATTTTAAATACGTTGTTCGTCAACTTTAGCTTTTGTGAAGAACTGTAATTTGACATACTATAACAACAGCCGTGGAAGTTGAAGTGCCACGACTGTCGAATAATTTTCAGCGATAAACTGCAAGATTTGTATCACTGCCATCATTATAACAAAACAGCCGCAGAAATTAAATCTGCGGCTGTTGAGGAAAACAGAAAAATCTTCACATAATATCATCCAGGGGAGTTCTCATATAACACTCACTATATCATCTAATTCAAAATCAGACAATTCCGTCATGTAAGCTTCCGCTTCCTCTTTTGTCATCTCATAACCGCCTGTCTTTGCCAACGCAATCAGTTCATCGGCCGATTTGCACTGTATCGCTTTTTCCAGCATTTCTTTTGTGAGTTCTTTTTTGTCGATTGGCATAATGAAATCCTCCTCTGTAAATTTTATTTTAAATGCCTTTTATTAATATATACAAGACAGATTCTTTAAAATTGACACTGATGAAACTATTTTTTTAATTATATCATACTCATCTTTGCTGAGCAAAACCAAAACTTGTATCAGTGATCTGACTTGAGTCCGGCGCCGCACATGGTAATCAGGCTGTCCGGCGTCCTGCCGTGAAGCTCGCAGTATTTCAGATACGCCGCGTAGTTGCCCGCCGTGGTGTGCTCACAGTAAATGCCTTTGGCTGCCAGCGCGGCACGGGCCGGCAAAATCGTTTCTTTCGGAATCTCCACGATTTCCATATCAGGTCTTCGTCAAAGGGAACGATGGGTGTCATGCCTTCACCCATGGTGACGGCTTTTCATGTTTCGTCCGCCAGAGGCGTAAAGGCACGGTAACGGAAGATGCTTCATTCGTCCTTATCGATCAGCGCTTCGTCAAACTCCGGCAGTTCATACTGCAGTTTCCACAAACCACCGCATTTGCATTTCGGCGCCCGCGTTGTTACGTCTTCCACTTTTCCACATTTTGTGCAAACGTAATTTACTTTCATACTGTCCCCCCCGGTCATCACGCTAATCATTACTATCAAGAATTACAAATTGTATTCGAAAACATCATTTTAATTCATTATAACAAAACAGCCGCAGAAAAATCTACGGTTGCTGAATCACTTACTGTGAAAAACAGGTATTTTTCGATTATTCTATCCGTTTCGGCCGTTGGGCATCATAAGGATCGGTGCCACCGGCGATAGCCTGCAACTTTTCCCCGTCCAGATCGTAATCGGCCAGCTCCGCCATGTACGCTTCCGCTTCCTCTTTGGTTATCTCATAGCCCCCAGCCTTCGCCAGCGCTATCAGTTCGTCGGCAGTTTTGCACTGCATGGCCTTCATGATTTGTTCTTTTGTGAGTTCTTTTTTGTTGACCGGCATGATGTTCTCCTCCCCAAAAGCTGATACCCCGTTTTCGCCGTATCGTAAAGAATTTGATAACGCTATTGTTCTCAGCGCCAATCATGTTGTCATTATGAACAATTCTCATAAACATTGGCAAGAATTTCAGCAGGCTTTGGCAGATGCAGGAAAACTGTACGAAGAACGTCGTGAAATTTGGAAAAAGCTGAATGAAAAAATTTACAACTCCAATCGCAAATAATTTCGCCCCCTGCTTCCAAGAATTTTCCAAGTTCACTCCAAGTTAGTTCCAAGTTTATTCCAAACAGAAATAAAAAAGCAACCTGCCTGATTGTCAGACAAGCTGCAACTGTTTACATGAAAATTACGAAGAAAGCAGTCAATCTACTATTTTTATAATCGAACCTGGCCGCGGTTCTTCAATGTACTCCTTGCCCCCGTCGTGTTCCTTTGCATCGCTGATTTCAATAAAACAAAGGTTTTTCCTGTCATAGTCCCAGTGCGGTGTTTTGTACCAGTAATTCATCAGGAAGACATGCGTCTTAACACGCTGCTCCCACAGTTCCGGCGGAAATCCTGCCTTAAGATTGCGGAGGAAGCACTCAAAACCGTACAGCCTTGGATCTTCTATGGCATTATAGTCGTAATGACGATGCTCTATATAGAACCATTTGCCGTTTTCCGCATGATCCCGGTAATAGCGCCATATTTTCTTTTCCCGCGGTTTTTTCTCCCTGATGAAACGACAGACGTGTTCAAGTTGCCAGTATTTCAGCTCTTCTTCGTTTTTCGCTTCGAACACTACTACATCCGGCCCGCCTCGATCCCCTTCCTGCATAACGGTCAGGCCGTTC
This sequence comes from uncultured Succiniclasticum sp., assembly GCA_905233365.1. Classification (GTDB taxonomy): domain Bacteria; phylum Bacillota; class Negativicutes; order Acidaminococcales; family Acidaminococcaceae; genus Succiniclasticum. The sequence goes on along the minus strand of CAJODT010000011.1, from coordinate 32,337 downwards.
AGATACTCGCACCGGAAAAAGTCTATGGGCTGGTCCGCTAATTCTTCTGGCAAACGCGCCCTTATCCAATCCTCATAAATTTTCATCATTCTGCCTGTTTGTCCAGACCTTTCAGCAAAACCTTCAGGAACATAACATACTGCGAAACAAAGTCCCGGGATCCCCATACCGGGTCCTGGAAAACTTCTATATGCATCCTGTTCTTATATTCAAGGCTTGCGGGATACAGCGTCAGGGCGTAACCGGTCACGCAATCCACAAACAGGAAGGCCTGCTCCGGGGTAAACTCCGGAAAAAGTTCCTGTGCCAGCGTGATAAGTTCGCGGGATGCCTGGCGCATCTCCACGCGAAACTGTTTGTGCATTTCAGAGGAAGCGTCTTTCAGGATCACCGTGTTCACAATGCTGAACAGGGCCATCATCCGCTGGTGCCGGAGCATCATCGCCGCCCAGGCAAGGCAGAACGCGTCACGGTCTGTCACCATTCCGGAAAAGGTCTTCCCGGCGTCTTCTACCATCTCCCCTATATCCTGCAACAGAAGGGTAAGGAAGATGTCTTCCTTGCAGTGGAAGTAATTGTACAGATTCAGGCGGGAAAAACTTAACTTCCTGCCAATTTGTGAAAACGTAACTTTGTCATAGCCCACTTCCGCGTATAGCGAAGCCGCAGCGTCCACGATCTGCTGAATCCTGATTTTTTTCTGTTCTTCTCCCCGCGCCCTGATAAAGTCCATCGCACCGTCTTCCTTCAACATTTTTCAGTATTATAACACATCTTATTCTTATTATGCAGCTTTTATGAAACAAATAACAGGCCTTCTGTGTTCTTATCAGGGAAGGCCTGTTTTGGCTCATTATAACATGAACCGTTCTGATAAATAATCTTTTGGTTCCTTAAATATCCATTTTGCCGAAGTAGGATTTCTTCATCTGGTAATACGCGGCCAGCTTCTGGTAATCCTGCAGGCCCGCGTTCAGTTTTTCCACCATTTCCTTATTGCCTTTGGCTACGGCGATGCCGATATTGGTATGGGTATCGTCAGGCAATGCAGCCATAACGCTCAGCTTTCCGTTGTAGTAATTGGTAATAAAAAAGCGTGCGGTGTAATTATCCATGATGGCGTAGTCTGCCTTTTTATCCAGAACCATCTTTAACGCTTCTTCCGCGTTGCTGCAGGCAATAACATTATCGGAATAGTTTTTAGCCTGTTTTGCGTGGATGCTGCCAACCTCAACCGCAATACGTTTGTCCTTCATGGCATCAACGCTGCGGGCTTCCGTACCAAAGGGGCTTACCGCAACGTTCGAGCTGACAAGATAAGGTTCCGTGAAATCGGCGACCTTCTTGCGTTCATCCGTAATAGTCATGCAGGCAATAACCGCATCCACCTGCCCGTCCTTCAGGGACGGCAGCAGGTTGTTGAATTCCAGATCCACAAATTCTACCCTGCTGTAGCCCATCTGCCTGGCCACACCCTGCATAAGTTCGATGTCAAAGCCGATAAACGTTTTGGTTGCTTCCTGATAATATCCAAAGGGCGGATAATCCGAATCGGTACCTACGCGCAGTACTTTTTCCGCAGCAGCCTGTTTCGGGGCAGGCGCGTCTGCTTTTTTCGTTCCGCCACAACCCGCAAGGGCAAACAAACACATAACTGTTAAGATAACGTACAGTATTTTTTTCATGATTTTTACCTCCTTCTTTTTCTGTCTGCCAGAAGCTGCAGACGCCGCTGATTTATACTTGTCGGAAATACGTAATGAATTGATAAACGTTAATTGTTAAATTACATGTTGTTATTTAACTGCCTGAATGATAACACATCGCAAGATAAATTACAACATGTAATTTGTGAACTTTTTGTGACAAGTTTTGAAAACTGAAAATGGTTCTGGCCAGCTTGCATAAGAATGAATCCACACTTATGCGTACAAACAAAAAAACTCCCGTTCCGAAGAACGGGAGCTAATTTTCTGGTGATCCATCCGCGACTCGAACGCGGGACACCCTGATTAAAAGTCAGGTGCTCTACCGACTGAGCTAATGGACCATTAAAAATTGGCTGGGGTGGCAGGGCTCGAACCTACGCATACAGGAGTCAAAGTCCTGTGCCTTACCGACTTGGCTACACCCCAAAAATGAAAAAATGGGGTGGGTAACAGGATTTGAACCTGCGAAAATAACGGAGCCACAATCCGCCGTGTTAGGCCAGCTTCACCATACCCACCATATCATAAGCATTGCTTAATGACGGAAATTATTATAACACAGGCCAAATGACCTGTCAACCATAAAACCCTGCAATTTGTTTTATATAATTTTGGACGGCTGTATAAGATGAATTCAAAAGCTGCACGTCATGGCCTGCCGCAAATAATTTATGAAGTAATTAGGTTAGGGGTAGCATTTTTCAAAAATTTCGTATATAATAAATTAGTTATAAGGAAAAGTGTTTTATAAGGGAAAGTGTTTTTATGATTTGCCATTAAAACGATTCGGCCTTCTCCGGCGAAAATCTCCTTTCTGCCGAAAACAGAGACTGAAAACAGTAATGGCGAATCATGAAATCACGCAGGAAAGGAGGAACCGGCCATGTACAAAATTTTGAAAAGCTCCAACACCGGCGTTGATGAACTCGACATCGAAGATATGGAAAAAGGCTGCTGGATCGATATCGTCGCCCCTTCTACGGAAGAAATCGATGAAATCGCCAATGCAACCCAGATCTCCAGAGATTTTCTGACAGCTGCTCTGGACCGGGAAGAAAAAGCCCGTACGGAAATTGACGAAGAGCAGCTCCTTGTCGTCATCGATATTCCTTTTTTCCGCAGCAACAAAGATTATGACACCATGCCGCTAGGCATCATTGTCACCAAAGATGTAATCGTTACCGTCTGCCTGGAAAGCAACGCGGTCACTTCCGGCTTTAATGCCAAAACGTACAAAATGTTCAGTACGTACAAGAAGACCCGGTTCCTGTTCCAGATTCTGTATAAGTCGGCTACGTTATATCTGAAATATATCCGCAACATCATTCGCAGGACGGACGATTTGGAAGCGCATCTGCGCCAGGCCATGGAAAATTCCAAGCTGTTCAGCATGCTGGACCTGCAGAAATCCCTGACCTATTTCACCACGTCCCTGCGCAGCAATTACATGGTGACGGAAAAACTGCTGCGGCTGCGCACCACGCCGCAGACACAGCAGCTGATCAAGCTGTACGAAGAAGACGAAGATCTGCTGGACGATGTTATCGTCGAATACAAGCAGGCCATTGAAATGGTTGAGATGTACAGCCACATTTTGAACAGCATGATGGAAGTGTTCGCCTCAATCATCAGCAACAACCTGAACCTGGTGATGCGTTTTCTGGCATCGGTCACCATCATCCTGGCCATCCCCACGTTTATCTCCGGCCTTTGGGGCATGAACGTGCCGGTACCTTTCGCGGCGATGTCCCACGGTTTCTACATTGTGTTCGGAATCGCCTGCGTGGTCAGCCTGCTGGCCGGCTTCTGGCTGTGGAAAAAGCATATGTTCTGAACTGAACAGGCAAAACTAAAAGGCAGATACCTGAATAAGGTTCTGCCTTTTTTTATTACTATTGCTTATTTTACAATCAGTACCGGAATGTTGGCATACTGGGAGATTTTTGTACTTACGCTGCCCAGGAAGAACTCCGCCAAACCGGAAAGACCGCGGCTGCCCAGCACGATAGCGTCTGCTTTTTCTGCTTTGGCAATGGTCAGGATCCGTTCCGAAGGATGCCCCAGTTCGATCTTGTAAGCAGCAGTTCCGGCAAAACCGGTCTCTGCAACTTTTTCTCCGGCCCGGGCCAGTATTTCCTTGCCCACTTCTTCCAAATCCGCGTTGCTCTGGCTGATAATGTTGTGATCCAGCGGAACCGCCAGCAGCGCCGCATTGTTATAGGGCTGGATAACAGTCATGACCAGCAGCTCGCCTTCAAACTTCCCGGCCAGAACAGCAGCCTGCTCCAAAGCGCGCCAGGAACTTTCCGAACCGTCAACGGGAACCAGGATTTTCTTAAACATGTTACGTTCCTCTCTTTCAAACTTTATCTTTCGGTTTGCCGTGTTTTCTTTGTTCGCGTTCTGCCGCCCGTTTTTCCCGGGCCTCGCGGATACGTCTGGACTTGGAGCTTTCCCTCCGCTGGAAATCCGATTCCGGCTTTGCCTGAGGCTCAAGGTAGGTACCATGATCGCCAAACCGGTAGTAAAGGACATACCCGATGATCAGCGCAATGGGAAGGAAGCCAACCAGATACCGCCATTTCCCTGCCGTAAGGACCAGAAAGTTATAGCCCAGGGCGACAACAGGAATCAAAATATAACTCAATATCCTTGCCTTCTGGGATCCCCGGCCCAAAAAACGCATGATCGCCACCCAGACGATGACGCCTACGGCAAAGCTGACAAACGACATGAACAGTAAAAACAGGAATATCTCGAAATTCAAATTACAAAACCTCCACACGCTGTGTTGTAACAGCTAAATTTTAGGATTGCAGGCATTGAGGCGGTCATCCGTTACACATCAAACTTTTTCGTTTCATCGCCCAGCGGTTTATCCTTATCCGGATTTTTCTTAAACAGGTCGATGTTGTCCTTGGCGTATTTGGACGCGTCTTCATATACCTTCTTGAAAGCGCTCAGGTCTTTCGGTTTGCCGGCTTTTATCCATTCCATAACCACCCGGCCCAGACCGTAGGTCATGCCGATGGCCAGGGGGATCTGCAACGGGGCGAAGGGGATCAGGGTGGCCAGCTTGCCCCCGGCAAATACCGTACCCATGGATCCCAGCAGGCTCACAGCCGCTTTTTCCGTGATCTTTTCTTCGTACACGGAGCCGATCTTCATGATCATATAAATATCGTTGGCGATTGTAGAAAGAGTACCGAGGCCGGGAACTACAACGATCACGCCAGCCCGGGCCGCCGCCCATTTGCACAGGGAAAGAGCTTCTTCCTCTCTGTCTTTATCATCGATTACCGTGATTTTCTCGTCTTCCATAATGTTTCCTCCATTACGCTCTGCCATTAAACATAATAAAAATAATACAACAAAAGCATTCCGGAACGCCGCCGGATTTTTCCGAATCAATTATATACTATGCATTCCTGCTTTGCAAGAAACCGCAGCAGACAACACACTTTTTTCACAACAACTCCGGTCAGACATCCGGTTCGTCCATCAGGGGCATCGGCGGTCTGTTAAGTATTTTTCCGCTCTCCTCGCAATATTTTGTATGCAACGCCGTCAGCGGCACAATAACCGCCAAGAAATGCCTGTCCCCATTCTTTTCCAGAAACGGAAACAGGGTAGCCAGATTTTCTTTCGTGTCTACCAGTTCGATAATCAGCGGCAGATTATAGGAACCGCTGAAAAAAACAGGCAAAGCCCGCCCGTCGTTGCCCCGGACCTGCCTGCCAAAGCCCGCGTCGGCCCGGATCATGGTGCCGCCCCCCAGGCCGAGACGGCGCGCTTCTTTAAACAGCGCTTTGTAAAACGGTTCGTCCCCGCAAAGCACATCTTCTGCAGTAAAAATCTTCAGTTCATAGAGCTTGATAAATTTCATACGCGTCCCCTCTTTCCAGCCTGTTTCATTGCAAAACGAAAGACGATACTGTAAACTGTACAGCTTTTATATTGTGATTATAACATTTTATCTGTCAGTTTGTAAGTATTTATTTGCATAATATCGGCTGATAGAGTAAAATTAAATGGTAATTAGTCTTAATATGGGAGGAACATGTATGTTATACCTGGCCTGGGATATCGACGGTACTTTGCTGCTGACTAATCGCGCGGGCTATGACGCGCTGCAGGAAGCTGTCTGCGATTATTTTTTCCGGAAAGAGCCCTACCAGTTCAAACATACGCTGGCAGGCTGTACCGATTCCTCCATTATCAAGGAGATTGTTACGGATATCAAAGGCCATTGCACAAGCGGCTGGGCGGCTGCGCTGATTCTGAAATACGAAATGTATCTGAAGCGCAACCTGAAACAGCACAAAGGCCGGCTGATGCCCAACGTGGAAAAGACGCTGCAATATCTGAAGGAAAACACACCGGAGATTTCCAACCTGCTGTTAACGGGCAACACCACTAACGCAGCGCGGGAAAAGCTGACGGAATACGATATCGCGCAGTACTTTGATTTTCGTCACAGCGCCTACGGCGATCTGGCAGAAGACCGTAATGAGTTGTCCAGGATTTTATATAACCGTCTGCTGGTGGACGGGCTGGTAAAGGATACTTCTCAAATCATCGTGATCGGCGACACCCCCAGCGATGCAAAATGCGCTGCAGCCATCGGCGCGCGCTGCATTATTATCTTAACCGGCAGCGAGTATAAGGCAGAAGATTTTACTGACTGCCCTCCCTGGAAAATCTGGGACAAGCTCCCTGATGACCCGTCGGAATTCATTAAGGAAATCTGCGAATCGTAAACGTGCTGCAGGTAAAAACATGCTGCGGACGAAAATTCCGAAGACGCATCATGGGAACATAAACTGTTTTTTAGTATGAATTACGAAAGGCAAAAATGAAACGAATTAACTATTTACTTCCTGTCATAACATTATCCCTGCTTTTAGGTTTTGCGGTTCAGCCCGCAGCGGAAGCATACAGTGCTGCGGACGTGGCAGCCGTGACCAGCGGGCAAAACTGCCCTGACGCCGATTTGCGCGACGCCGATCTGAGCGGCGCCGACCTGACGGGACTGGACCTTACCGGCGCAAATTTGCAGAACGCAAACCTGACGGGTGCCAGACTGGAACGGGCCATTTTGAACAAAGCCAACTTACAGGGCTGCAATCTGAAACGGGCCGTATTTTCCGAAGCAAAGTTAGCCGATGCCAATTTGCAAAAGGTTGACGCTCCCTATTCATACTTTGGTCATACCGATATGAAGCTGGCCGACCTGTCCGGCGGCAATTTTTACCGTTCCGATTTCAGGGGTGCAAAATTAACAGGACTTACAGCCTTCACCGGAAACTTTCAGGAAGCTACTTTCGACAAGGCGGACATGCGCAGGGCGGATTTTACTTTTGCCAACCTGTCCTACAGCTGGATGTTTGAAACCAACGTGGCAGACAGCTCGTTCACCGGCGCCAACCTGTACGAAGTCAATGGCAACGGCCTCAAGGCCCAGCGCACAAATTTTACCAGTGCCAAGCTGGGAAAAGCCCGTTTAGCCAACGGGGATTTTACGGAAGCTGTTTTTGAAAATGCCATGCTTGATAAGGCAAACCTGAAAGGCGCCGTTTTGAAAAATACGGTTTGGGGTACAGCGTTTAAAGAACATGCAGAATTTTAAAGAAACTGCATTTTAACCGTTTTTACTGAGGGGAATTATTTTTAAAGGAGGAATCCAACATTGACCATCAACAAACAAAGATGAACTGATCAAAATTCCCTGTCCGTCACTGGGCGAACGGGAAGTTGCCGACCTGCTGAAAAAGCGGCTGGAAGAATTAGGCGGCAAGGTTACGGAAGACATGCAGACTGCCAAAGCCCTGAATGGCACGGCAGGCAACATTGTGGCGGATTTTAAGGGCACCGTGGAAAATGCCCCGAGGATTTTGCTGAACGCCCACATGGACTGCGTCAATCCCTGCGCCGGTATCAAGCCCCGTATCGAAGACGGTGTCATCAAATCCGACGGTACCACCATCTTAGGCGGCGACGACAAGGGCGGCGTGGTAGCCATTATGGAAACTCTCCGCTGCCTGAAAGAACAGAACCTGCCCCACGGCGATATCCAGGTAGTCTTCTCCGTCAGTGAGGAACAGGGCTGCGCCGGCGCGAAAAATCTGGATACCAGCCTGCTGCATTCCGATATCGGTTACGCGCTGGACTCCAGCGGACGCCCCGGCAAAATCATTTTCGCAGCTCCCGGCCAGAACAAAATTTTTGCAAAAGTCCACGGCAAAACCGCTCATGGCGGTGTAGCGCCGGAAAAAGGCATCAACGCCATTAAAAAAGCGGCAGAGATTTTAATGGGCGTACCCACCAGCCGCATTGATGAAGAAACCACCTGCAACATCGGCATCATCCACGGCGGTTCCGCCACCAACATCGTGCCGGACCTGGTTGAAATTGCCATGGACTGCCGCAGCCGTAATCCGGAAAAGCTGGAAAAACTCACGGCAGATATCATAGCGGCATACAAGAAAGGCGGGGAAAAAGCGGGCGTACCCGTTGACGTAGAAGTGAAACCTTCCTACAAGCCCTACTGCCTCGCTAAAGACAGCAAGGTAATCCAGCTGGCGGCCAAAGCAGCGGAAAATCTGGGATTAACCGTAGACATCACCGCCACCGGCGGCGGCAGCGACAGCAGCCACTTCAACGGCTTCGGCATCCCCTGCACCGTGCTGGGCACCGGTATGACCAATGTGCATACGGTTGATGAGATTTTGCTGGAAGAAGATCTGTACATGACCTGCCAGTGGGCGCTGGACATCGTGTGTCTGGCTGCAAAACAGTAAACTGTTGATTTAAGCTTTTAAATATTATTCTCTTGGAGGTATTCTCAATGGCGTTAGTAATCTCATTTCTTGTTACATTCTGGGTTGCATACCTGATTTACAAAAAATATAAACCGCAACCGGTCCTGGTGGTCGGCGGTTTCATCCTCATGTACATCGCCGTCATCTTCGGTTACGGACAAATCCTGGCTCCCAAAGCCAGTACCGGTTCCATCCTGTTTGATACGTTCCAGTTCATGTCACAGACACTGTCCTCCCGGGCTGCCAAGCTGGGCCTGAACATCATGTGCGTAGGCGCTTTCGCCAAGTACATGGATAAGATCGGCGCATCCCGCGCCCTGGTTCGCATGACCATCAAACCGTTATTGAAACTGAAATCTCCCTACCTGGTACTGTCCCTGAGCTGGGTGCTGGGCCTGTGCATCGGCCTATGCATCAACTCCGCCTCCGGTCTGGCCATGCTGCTGATGGTTACGGTATTCCCCATCCTCATCGGTCTGGGCGTAAGTCGTCTGGCCGCCACCGCAGCCGTTGCTTCCACCCTCTGCTTTGACTGGAGTCCCAGTGATACCGGCACCATCCTGTCCGCGGAACACGCCGGCCTGGACCCTGTTATTTACTGGACCAACTATCAGGTTCCCATCGTTATTGTCGCTTTCTTCGTGGTCGGCACCTTATTTTTCTTTTCTCAAAAATATCTGGATAAACGCGACGGCCATGTAGTTGTTCCCATGGATGTAGATCACGCCAAATCCGACGATCCGGCGGACAATGCGCCGGCTATCTACGCTCTGCTGCCCATCGTACCCCTGGCATTGATCTTAAGCTTCAGCCCCCTGTGGATCACCTGGATCAAAGTCAACATCATCAATGCCATGATGATCGGTCTGGCAGTGGGCATGATCGCAGAATTCATCCGCACCCGCAACCTGAAGACCGTCTTTGACGGCGTGCAGGCTTTCTTTGACGGCATGGGCATGCAGATGGCCAACGTGGTGACCCTGATCGTAGCCGGTCAGGTCTTTGCCCAGGGCCTGATGAGCATGGGCGTCATCAACACCCTCATCAAAGGCAGCCAGAGTGCAGGTTTCTCCCCCATGATGATGATGGTGGTAATGGTTGCTATTATCGCCGTATCTTCCGTCGTTATGGGTTCCGGCAACGCACCCTTCTTCGCTTTCGCCGCTCTGACCCCGGCCGTAGCCAAAGCCAGCGGCATCGCACCGGTGCTGTTCCTGCTGCCGATGCATTTCGCGGCTTCTATCGCCCGTACCTGCTCTCCTATCACCGCGGTTATCGTAGTCGCTTCCGGCATGGGCAACGTTTCTCCCTTTGACCTGATCAAGCGTACCTTCATCCCCATGTGCGGCGCCATGATCGTTAACGTAGGCATGACCTTCTTCTATTACTATCGCGGATAAGGGTTATCTTTCCGGAATTCCGTTAAGGAGACGCTGATTAAATGAGTTTGTGCGATGACTGAGGGCTTTTTGCGACTGACAAGGAAATGGCCCGAAGGCGCAGCCGTAGCTGCGTCGAGGGACATTGACGCAGTCAGTCACAAAAAGCACCAGTCAGCGTGCAGACGAATTAATCAGTGTTTCCTTAAACATCGCCTCAATGCGCTTAGGTGACTGTTGGGGAATACCTGAACAAAATAGAATTTGTTTGAAGGGAGAGAGTTGCATGAAAAGATTAATTTTATTTGTTTTGACCATGGTCTTCGCTTTAACCTGCGTCCTGTCTGCATCCGCAAATCCTTATGGTGGCGTGCCCAGGTCCTACACCTTCCCGACAGGGATGACCCCGGCCGAAACACTGGAATATTTCCACCATAAAATTACCGACGGCGAACCGGGTTTAGCCTGGGACATTCTTACCGAAGATTATAAAAACTCTTTCCGGAGCTATGAAAATTTTGCGGAAGGTTACCGGACAACCATCACCAGCCGGACCAGCAACATCCGCCAGCTGCAGCGTGATGCCAACACATTGGAACTGTTTTACCTGCTGAAAGCGGAAGACCGGGAAAATGACCAGCAAATCGTAGTGCAGACCTTTGAATGTTCCACTGTTTTGAAAAGAGTTAACAACTGTTGGATGCTGGACAGTGGGACCGGAAAACGGCTGAGCCGTGTAGTGCTGGGTTCCCGTGAAACCGCTAAAGCAATCCTCATGGGTTACCACGAATGTATCACCCACAAGGAAATGCGACGGGCCTGGAGTTTTCTGGGAGACGGCTACAAAAAATCTTTTGGCAGCTTCTCTGCCTTCTGCAACGGATTCACCACAACGGTGAGCAGCGTGATCAGCGATGCAGTTGAAGTGGCAGACGGTCCTGACATGACTACCATTGAGTACACCCTGACTGCAAAAGATGCCACGCCGGAAACCAACGTCGTACAGGTCTTTAAAGGCGCAGCGAATCTGGAAGTCGTACCGGGCCGGGGCTGGATCATCGTCACGGCCAGCAACAAACTGGAAAGCCGCTACTTCCCGCCGAAGTGGTAACAGATGTAAAACAAAATAAAGCATATTGCACATAAAAGTAAAAGCGGACGTTGATTGCAACGTCCGTTTTTCTTTGCCCATTTTGCAAACATAATATTACGTTTTACTTTTTCTTTGCGTTCTTTCCTTGCCTGGGCGTTTCTTTTTCCGTTACATTTTCCACCGCACTGCCCGGCAACATAACCCGTTCCGGATCATTTTTCGCCAGATATCCAAAATAAATGAAGAATCCTACGCACACCAGCATGAACCCGGCGCTGGTAGCCTGGGCGCTGGAAAGGCCGAAGAGCCAGGGCTCCGCGTAATCGCCCCGCAAAAATTCAAGGCAGAAACGTTCCAGCGAATATAAAAAACCGTATAGGCACAAGGCCTGGCCTTTGGCATGGGGAAAAGCGCGGAACACTAACAGTAACGCAAAGACCACCACGTCCAACTGACCTTCCCACACTTCCGCGGGCCATAAGGGCTGAGTCCCGTAAGTGACACGGGCCAGGGTCCCCTCGGGGTAAATAATACCAAAGTCGCCGCCGGTAGGCGCGCCGAAGGCATCCCCGTTCAACAGATTGGCCATGCGGCCTACCGCCTGCCCCAAAATCATGGCCGGACAGACGATATCCGCCAGCGCCAGCCAGTCGATCTTGTGCAGCTTGCAATACACAATACCGGTAAGCAAACCGCCCAGCATACCCCCCTGCACCGCCATACCCCCCTGCCACACAAAGGGAATCTCCAGCAGGTGATCCTGATAATAGCTCCAGTCAAAGAAAAACACATCCCACAGGCGGGCGCCGATCAGTCCGGCGAAGCCGCCGTAAATTCCGATATCCAGCACGTGCTCGTGCCAGCGTCCGTCCTGCCGCGCCAGAAAATACGCCGTACCGGTGGCCAGAAAAATCGCCAGGGTAAGCATCAGCCCATACATGCGTATGGGGAAGTCGCCTATGTGAAACAAATACTGATGCATAGTGTTATCTCCGTTCTGCTAAATCATTGTACTTTTCATAATACAGTTTTTTTATATTTGCAAATTCCCAGTAATAATCAATATCTTCCATCGTCCTGATTACAACATCCTGCATAAGGCTGTCTGCTACCGCAAAAAATTCGTACTGGCCACTGTCCCGCAACTGTTTTGCAGATATGGCAAGCTGCAGCCACTCTTTTTCCTGCTCCGCTTCCGCGAAGGCTTCCATCAATACAGCTTTTACGCCTGTGGCAACCTGGCCGAGAAAACTGTTCTCCAGCCAATAGGCCATCTTCATACCGCGGTAATTGTTTCCGCACAGTTTCCGCAATCCGTAATACGGCTTTTCCTCCTGCAGCCCGTTCCAGATATCCACAAAGCAGTAATCATACTCCCCATCCTGCACGGCTGGCATGAAATCAAAGACATCCGCCTGCACAACACGTATCTTTGCTTTGGCGTCCCCAAACTGCGGTAAAATCTTCTGATTAAAAAACTCAATAATACCATCGTTGCGTTCCACAATCGTTACGCTTTCCACATCCGGTTTCAACGCTGCCATATAAGCGTAATACCCCAGGCCGCAACCCAGCGCCAGAACCCTGCCCCTTGCTTCGTCAACAGCGGGCTGCATGGTAAACATTTCATTAAACGTAACGGACATCCACGCCTCGCCCTCTTTATCCCGCAAAACATAATAAGGCGCAGGCTCGTCCTTCCAGAAGCCGATGCGCGGAACAAAAGAATCCAGACCGTCACACTTTTCACAGATGACTTCATTCCATAAAATGACTTCATACTGCCTGTCAATGACAGAAGCAACCCTGAAATCGCCCAGCTCACAACCTTCCAGGCGTATGTTGCGGTAATACGGATTCTGCAACAGTTCTTCACGGGAAAAGGCTTTGCAATGGGAAATCATGGGATAGAACGGGTCTTTGTCTGAACTGATCTGATGTCCTGCCAGTGCGCTGACCACATTGACAGGGGTTATATCCTCGTCCCTTGCGTCGCCCAGATTCAGAACACAATCATACTTGCTGTCTGAAATCATAGATAAAACATGGCTGAACGCTGACTGATACAAAAAATAATTTTCAATATACCGTGGGAACGAATTACGGATCCGCCTGCTGCTTACAAATTTCATTTTCAAACTCCTCACCCAATGATTCCTTGCATATCAAATTTCTTTTATTAATTATATCACATGTACCATGTTGCGTCTTCCCGCAATGAAATATGTTTTGCTTTCATTCTTAAGGAAACACTGATTAAATGAGTTCGTGCGATGGCCGAGGAGTTTTTGCGAATGGCAAGGAAATGGCTCGAAGGCGCAGCCGAGCTGCGTCAAGAGACAGTGACGAAGCCATTCGCAAAAACACCCGGTAAGCGTGCGGACGAATTAATCAGTGGTTCCTTAACTTGTTTTACCATGCGAAATACGTTAAAATGATTTTGCAGGCATAACCTGCAAGAAACGAGCATAAGGCAACAACTACTGTTATTGTGAGACAAAGACTATGACATTTTCAGGAATTTTATTATTAGCAGGCTTTATAATTTTTGCCACGCTGATGGTTATGCGGCTGTTGCCCACGCTGCTGGCACTGCCGCTGATGGCAGCGTGGATTGCCTTCGTGGCCGGGATGCCTTTCGTCTCCTGGCTCAATGATGTGCTGCTGGGAGGAGCGCTCCGGCTTGCGTCCCCCATTGCCCTTGTTATTTTCGGCGCCATGTTTGCAAGAGTGATCCAGAAAACCGGCATCTCAGATTCAATCATTAAAAAAGCAGCAGAACTTTCGGGGGACCAACCGGTATCCATCGCATTCCTGCTGACTGCGGCCACGGTGTTTGTTTTTTCCGGCATGAGCGGCCTGGGTCCCGTCATCATGATTGGTTCCATCACCCTTCCCATCATGACCGGCGTGGGTATTTCACCCGTTGACGCCGCGGCGCTTTTCTTGCTGGGAATCTGTACGGGAGGCATGGCCAACATTGCAGGGTATGGCACGTATATCGGCATCTTCGGCAGCGAAGCGGCCTTACAGTATTATCTGCCGGCTGTTGCTATTTCAGCTCTGGTAACATGCTTTTATATTGTAAAAAATATTTCTGGGGGCGGCGGGAATAATAATTTATGCGATGCAATGAAGGTAATTCTGTCGGGCATCCTTTCCCTGCCGGTATGTCTGTTGCAGGCGCTGGCCGGTATTTTCCACAGCCGTCCGACCGGTTTGATCCGGAAAAAGAAGGAGCTGCCCGGGGCTGCGCTGATTGCTCCCGTACTGCCCTTGGCAATCATCATAACCCTACGGCTGATCAAAGGTTTCGGTCTCCCCCTGATGAATCAGATCGATCCGGTGGCGGCGGCACTGTTCGGTTTTATTATGGCCTCGCTGTATGCAACACTGATTGTTTGCCCCCGCAAGACAGTGAACGTGCTGACCGGCGCTTTCGTGGAAGGCATCCAGGACATAGCCGGCGTTTTGTTCCTCTTCATCGGTATCGGCATGCTGGTAGCGGCTGCCATACATCCTGCGTCCGTCGCAATATTACAGCCTTTGATCAGGTCCATTCTGCCTTCCAGCCTGAACGGCCTGCTCCTGTTCTTTGCCGTGTTCGCCCCGGCAGCCCTGTACCGCGGCCCCCTCAACATGTACGGCATGGGAGCCGGTATTGCAGCGATTCTCACCGGTCTTAAATTTATTTCACCTATCGCGCTGTGCGGTATGTTCATTGCCGTCGGTTATCTGCAGGGCCTGGCCGATCCCACCAATTCCCACAACTCCTGGATCGGCGGCTATACCGGCGTAGATACGGACATCATATTGAAAAAAATCCTGCCCTATGCCTGGGCTATGTGTCTCCTGATGCTTCTGTACGTGAAGCTTATGCAGTAAAGGAGGCCTGCCATGAGACGGATACGGATTGGTATTGATGTAGGCGGAACCTTCACCGATGCCGTAGCAATCGACAACGAGACCGGCGAGATCGTCGCCCGGGAAAAACTCCCTACCACCCATTCATCCGAAGAAGGCGTGGCGGAAGGTATCATCACAGTATTGCAGAACATCCTGCACAGCAACCACATTGCACCGGAAGAAGTAGTTTTTATCGCTCACGGGACGACCCAGGCCACCAACGCGTTACTGGAAGGCGATGTGGCAGTTTCCGGTATCCTTGCCATGGGCAGCGGATTCGAAGGAGGACGGGCCAAAACGATCAGCAATACCGGAAACATTCCCCTGGCTAAAGGCAAGGAACTGAAAACCTTTCATGCTTTTGTGGAAACGGGAGATGCAGAAGCAGCACAGCAGGAAATCGAAGCAAAGATTGAAGGACTGAAAGAAGCCGGCGCGGAAGTTATTGTGGCGACCGAGCCTTTCAGTGTAGACGACCCGACAAACGAGCAGTTTGTCATGGAACTGGCACGCCAAAAAGGTCTGTACGCAACGGGTGGTCATGAAGTATCAAAACTCTACGGGCTCCGGGTGCGGACCCGCACTGCCGTCATCAACGGCAGCCTGATTCCCAAAATGATGGAAACGGCTGACATGACTGAAGCCTGTGTGAAACGCTCCGGCATACCTGCGTCCCTGATGATCATGCGCTGCGACGGCGGCGTGATGACCGTGGACGAGGTACGGCGCCGCCCGATCCTGACCATGCTGTCGGGACTGGCTGCCGGGGTGGCAGGCGTTTTGATGTATGAAAAGCTTTCAGATGGTATCTTTCTGGAAGCCGGAGGAACCTCTACGGATATTTCTGTGGTCAAAAACGGACGGGTCATGGTACGCTACGGTGAAGTGGGCGGCCATAAAACCTACCTTTCCTCCCTGGATGTCCGCACGCTGGGTGTAGCAGGCGGCAGCATGATCCGGGTAGAGAACGGAAAGATTACAGACGTTGGCCCCCGCAGCGCACATATCGCCGGCCTGACTTATGAAGTATTTTCTGACAGGCTGGATCAGCCAAAGCTGAAATTAGTCGCGCCCTGTGCCGACGATGATAAGGCTTACGCAATCGTGGAAGGTGCAGACGGAAAACAGGTCTCCCTGACGCTGGCCGGCGCTGCCAATTTAACAGGCAGTGTTCCGGCAGGGGACTATGCGGAAGGCGACAGAGAAAGCGCCCGCATTGCCTGGCAGCCGCTGGGGAATGCCATTGGCTGCACTGCGGAAGAAGCGGCGGTTAAAGCGATGGAGCTGGCAGCCAAAAAAATCGGGAAACTTGTCAGCAGTCTCATAAAAGAATACGAACTGTCCCCGGCCATCCTCTGCCTGGCAGGAGGCGGCGGCAGCGCCGGGGTAATCGTTCCGTATCTGGGCAAGGTCATGAACCTGCGCTGGAAAATTGTGAAAAATGCACCCATCATATCTACCATCGGTGTAGCCATGGCCATGGTGCGGGAGGTAGTGGAGCGAACCGTTGTCAATCCCACCGAACACGACATCCGTTCCATCCGTCACGATGCCATGGAACAGGTTTTGCGGGCCGGTGCCAAGGAAGCCACAGTGGAAATTTCCATTGAAATCGATAAAAAGACCAACATCTTGCGGGCTGTGGCGCTGGGTGCTTCGGAACTCCGCAAAAATGAAAGCGCCACCAAAGCATTGGAAGCACCTGAGTTGCGTTCCATCGCCGCCCAGTCTATGGGCATGCTGGAAGAGGACGTGACGGAAGCGGCAGCGACAGGTAAGTGGCACATTTTTGACGGACCGTACACAGAAAAAGCATTCGGCCTTTTCTCCGCACAAAAACACAAGGTTCGTGTGCTGGACCGCAACGGAGTCGTTTGCCTCCAGCGGGAAGGGCTGGGAGCCGTGGTCACTTCCAAAGAAAACTTACGGGGAAACCTCCAGCTGTTGCTGGAAGACACCACAGAGTTTGGTACGACAGGCGGTCAGTTACCGGGCTTGTTCGCTTTTTACGGTGAAAAGCAGCTGGATCTTTCCGGACTTGCCAGCCGCGAGCAGGTTTTTGCCGTACTGGATATCGAACTGGCCGATGTTCCGGATAACGAAACGATTGTAATGCTGGCTGTGCGGTAATGGGAAGAGTTGTTCGCAGGCAGTTTCACAGTACGCAATCTTCTAAACGAATATAAAACTTTTTATCGCAACCAATACAAAAACAAAAGAAAAATACTTTTTTTATAACTTACAAAAAACTATTGACATTTTTAAACTATTGCGCTATTATTAGTGAGTACTCACTCCGGGATGGTGTAATGGTAGCACAGGAGATTCTGGATCTTCTTGTCTGGGTTCGAGCCCTAGTCCCGGAGCCATTTTTTTATCTATAAAAGATAGATAAATTTTTTGCAGACAGGCTTTTCACTTTTGGTAAATTTGTAGTATAATAGTTACGCAATCATTTGGCGCCATGGTCAAGAGGTCAAGACGTCGCCCTCTCAAGGCGAAATCATGGGTTCAATTCCCATTGGCGCTGCCAAATAAAAATAACTCCGTTACCCGTTAAAGGTAGCGGAGTTTTTTATTTGCGTTGCTTCAACAGTTTCGTTGATTTTTTGCAATCCCCATATCCATGCTACCGCTGCGGAAGCCTGCCAGATCCAAGGTAACATAATTGTAGCCCAGTTCTGTAAGCTTCGCGATGATTTTATTGCGGGTGTTTACCTGTGCCATCAAAGTGACCTGGGACGGCTCCACTTCTATACGGGCCAGTGTGCCGTAACTGCGCACCCGGATATGGGTAAAGCCCAGATTCGCCAGAAAATCTTCCGCCTGCTCGACCCTGGCCAGCTTTTCCGGCGTTATGGGTTCACCGTATTGGATGCGGGAAGCCAGGCAGGAATAAGACGGTTTTGACGCCGTGAACAGGCCCATCTCCCGGCTTAGTTTGCGAATCTCCGCCTTGGTCAGACCGGCTTCCTGCAAGGGACTGCGGATGCCCAATTCAGTCATCGCTTTCGTACCCGGCCGGTATGTTTGTAAATCGTCCGCATTGCTTCCATCAACTACATTGGTGAAGCCTTCCTCCTCCGCAAAGGTCCGGATCGCACTGAAGATAGCTTTTTTGCAATAATAGCAGCGTTCCGGCCCGTTGGCCACAAATTCAGAGATACTCATCTGGTCAAACTCCAGATAACGGTGCTTCACACCCATGCGCTGGGCAAAACGCTGTGCATCGTTTTTTTCATGTTCTGCGTAGCTTATTGACGTAGCGGTCACTGCCATCAGTTTCACATGATACAGCCGCGCCGCCACGGCCAGCAGCAGTGCCGAATCCACACCGCCGCTGAAGGCAACGGCTACATTACCCATCTCTTCTAAAATCTTTTCCAGCTTTTTACGTTTGTTTTCCAGTTCGTTCATCAGGAAACCTCCCGAATTACTACAGAATAATTCTTTTTTTATCAATCTATTTGGATTCGGGAACTCACAGGCATTTCATTTTAAGATGCTCTTCAGAAAACTCTGCAGCCGCTCATTCTTCGGATGCTCAAAGATTTCTTCCGGCGTTCCCTGCTCCTGTATGTACCCGTCCGCCATAAACAAAACTTTAGTTGCCACTTCCCGGGCGAAGCCCATTTCGTGGGTAACCACCACCATGGTCATATGGTCTTCCGCCAGGTTGCGCATAGTCTTCAGCACTTCACCGGTCAGTTCCGGGTCAAGAGAAGAAGTAGGCTCGTCGAACAGCATTATGTCCGGGTTCATGCAGAGCGCCCGGGCAATGGCCACGCGCTGCTGCTGCCCGCCGGAAAGACGCAGCGGATACTGATCCCGCTTGTCCAAAAGACCGACTTTCTCCAACAGGGCTTCCGCTTCCTTCTGAACCTCCGCCGGGTTACGTTTCTGCACATGCACCGGCGCTTCCATGAGGTTTTCCAGCACTGTCATATGCGGGAACAGGTTGAACTGCTGAAACACCATCCCCATCCTGCAGGCGAGCTGGGTCGAATTATCCGCATAACGCACGTTTCCCTTCTCGTCAGTACTGACCATCGTCTCGCCGTCGACCAGGATCGTTCCCCCGTTAATCGTCTCCAGTTTGTTCAGGCAGCGGAGAAAGGTACTTTTACCGCCGCCGGAGGGTCCGATGATCGCAACGACTTCCCCCTCATCCACGGTCATGTCTATGCTTTTCAATACTTCCAGATCATCAAATTTTTTGCAAATGTTCTTTGCTTCTATCTTACGCATAATGTATCAGTCCCACCTTGCAAAATGTTTTTCCAGTTTATTAAATCCGTAAGTAAGGATCAGCGTCATCACCAGATAAAACACCGCGGCAACCACGAAAGGCATGATGTTAAAGTCCCGCTGTACCAGGTTGCGGGTGGTACGCAGCAGATCGTTCATGGCCAGCACGTAAATCAACGAGGTGTCCTTCACCAGCGTGATGGTTTCGTTGCTCACCGGCGGCAGGATAATTTTAAATACCTGAGGCAGGATGATACGCCGCATTGTCTGCGTATAGTTCATACCCAGTGTTTTGGCTGCTTCAAACTGTCCTTTGGGAATTGCCTGCAGACCGGCACGGAAAATTTCGCAGAAATAGGCTCCGTAATTCAGCACAAAGGCCAACACCGCTGCCGGGAAATCGTCCAGGCGGACGCCGATCACGGGGATGAAGGGCAGGCCGAAGTAAACGAACAGCAGCTGCAGCATAAGGGGTGTACCCCGCAGCACATACACATACGCCGCAACAACGTCGCGCAAAATTTTAAAAGGCGATATCCTGCAGAACGCAAGGAGAATGCCCAACGGGATCGCCAGCACAATCGTAATAAAGAAAAGCCGTAAAGTATCTACGGTCCCCAACAGCATCTGGGGAATAATTGAAATGATATAGTCCATAAAATGCTCCGTCAGTTACGGAAACGCTGATTCAGTAAGTCTGTACGACTGCAGACTGATAAACCAGCAGCTCCAAAATACACGCAAAGGCCGGTGGTACAAACCATCGGCCTTGCTGTAATCAAAAGTAAAATAATTTTACCGGCTGTCCTTTTTCATGTATACCCTATGCGCAGCTGCAATACATACCGCGCTGGCCAGCCTGCCGCCGACGGATTATTTCTTGTCGTCGTAGCGGGTGATGTCCGTGCCGAACCACTGCATGGAGATCTTCTTGCAGGTACCGTCTTTCTTCATTTCATCCAGAATCTTGTCGATGCGAGTCGCAAATTCCTTGTCGTCTTTGCGGAAACCAACGCCGACAACTTCTTTGCCCAGATCTTCCTTCAGCACTTTGTATTTTCCGGGAGCCTTTTTCATGTAGTAACGAACCAGGATCTCATCAACTACCAGCGCATCCAGACGGCCGGAGTCAATGTCCAGGAATGCTGCCGCAAAGTCAGGATATTTTTTGTAGTCCTTCAGACCTTTACGCAGATCGGCAAATTTGCCGTCCAGCAGATAGCTGCCGGTGGAGTCGTCCTGAACGCCTACGGCTTTGCCCTTCAGGTCGGCCAGGGTTTCAATTTTGGACGCTGCCGGTACAGCTACAACCTGGCAGTTGTTGATGTACGGTTTGGAGAACTGGATTACTTTTTCACGTTCCGGATTGATGGTGAAGCAGTTCCAGATGGCATCGATACGTTTGCCGTTCAGTTCAGCTTCCTTGGCGCTCCAGTCAATGGGCTTGAAGGTAACTTCCATGCCTGCGCGTTTGCAGGCTTCCCTTGCCAGATCGATGTCGAAGCCGACGATTTCATTCTTTTCGTTACGGAAACCCATAGGAGCGAAATTATCGTCCAGACCGATGACCATTTTTTTCGGGCCGCTGCTGCCGCAGCCAACAAGCATAAGCATCATCATTATAGAAAATAATACCAGACAAATCTTTTTCACGATGGAAAACCCCTTCCTTTTGTTTTTGGTATGTTAATTATACTTTATCCTGCTAAATTTGTAAAGAGATAAAAGATAAATTGAAGGCCGCTTTATATTAGCTATTTATCCGGCGGCGTTACCACCATAAAAAAGAAACCTGCTGTATTACAAGCAGGTTGCAAGGAAGTTAATTCTCAGGTTTTCTTTATTTTTTGCCGTAGCAGTACCAGAAGATGAAGCTGACTGCCAGCCCACCCAAAATATTACCTATGGTTACAGGCAGAAGGTTGCCCATTAAGAAACTGCCCCAGCCCAGGTTAGCCAGATTTACCCCGGCTTTCGCCGCCAGCGCCTGGTACGCAGGATTTGCAGCAGCGAAAATACCTGCAGGAACATAATACATGTTGGCAATGCTGTGCTCAAAACCGCAGATGACAAAGAACGCTACCGGCATGTAGGCCCCGATAAAACGTCCGATGGTATCCTTGGCCCCCAGACTGATCAGTACGCCGATGGTTACCAGCACGTTACAGAAGAAGCCCAGCCCCACCGCTGTCATAAATTGCAAAGAACTTTTGGCAATCGCCACTTTCATGGACGACACCGCAAAAGCGCCGCCACTTAAATTCATACAGCCTAAAAAAGCCATCCCCGCTGCCACCAGCAGAGCGCCGCAGAAATTACCGATGTACACCCAGAACCAGTTACGCAGCATGGAGGCAAAGCCTGTTTTTCCTT
The DNA here is from genome assembly GCA_905233365.1 of uncultured Succiniclasticum sp. Classification (GTDB taxonomy): domain Bacteria; phylum Bacillota; class Negativicutes; order Acidaminococcales; family Acidaminococcaceae; genus Succiniclasticum. Next base: position 10,808 of record CAJODT010000011.1, on the reverse strand, counting down.
CAAACACGGATATATTGATCAGCACATTGCCGGTAAAAAGTTCTGCCCCGGTAAGAATCACCATTCCCAGACCAAAGGGGAACAACAGACCGCTGACCATCTTTGCCAGTCCCGCATTCGGAATGGCATGGGAGGCCGTACTTGCCGTGGCTCCGCCCATGGCAATGAGAAAGCCGGCAAGGATTCCCAATAAAAACATTTTGGAAACCGGCAAGGAAGCCTTTTTCACGCCGGCCTGGGCATAATTCTCCGTAAATTCAGCAGGGGTAAAGAGATTCATAGCAATATCCATTCCGCCGCCTTTGGCTGGCGGCACAAACAGTAATGACAGCAACTATTTCAATTTATCAAACGTCTCGAATAACATATGCCAGATTTTCTTACGGTCAACCTCTTGCACAATGTGGGCTTTCTGGGATCCTTCGGGTCCCGGCCCTGCAAAGGCCAGTGTTTCGCCATAAGACAGGGAATAGGTATCATTTACGTCAACCGGCATAAATACTTCTTTGGTAATAATAGAAGGATCAATCACATACGCTGCAGCCAGTACATCCCAGATATAGTTTTCGAATTTAGGATCATTCCGGAACAGCGGGGTCTGGTAATGACGCTCCCACATATCTTTAAATACCGGATTCTTCACCCGTTTTTCCAGCTGGAGGAAATCTTTATAATTTATTCTTTGGTTTTCGCATACATCCAGCGGGAAGAATGTCTGTTTCGGCCAGGCTCCCCTGTATTCTTTTTTCGCGGCTTCAGGGTCCAGCCATACGTTAAATTCCGCCGTAGGCATAACATTACCCGCATGCAGGAAAGCGCCTGCCATATATACGATTTCCTTCGCCAGCGGCGCAATGGACGGGTCTTTTTCCAGCGCTTTGGCAATATTGCCGCCGGTGCCGATGCCAACAACGACAACTTTATGAGGATTCTCTTTTATAGTGCGGATGATAAAATCGCTGGCGTCTTCCCCTTTAGGTCCAATGGTAGGCTCTGCCTTATACCATTCCCGATATGTTTCCTGCCAGGAAACAGGCTGGGGATGACCAGCCGCTCCCAAATGGGAATCGTGCCCGCGGCCCCAACGTTTTTTCTCTGCCTGAATATTCTCTATGCGGCCAGGGCGGGTCGGTTTGTTATTGCCGGCCATAACCGGGATGTCTGTCCGGCCAATGCCTTCCAGGTGGCGGATCGCGCTGGCAACACCTTCTTCTACCCAGCTGTTACCGATGACAATCGTTATTCCTTTCAAGTCCACTTTGGGAGAGGTAGCCAAAATGAGCATGGCCACGCCGTCATCAAACAAATCTACCATATCCGTGTCCAAAATTACCGGAATTTTTCCCGGCGCCTTTGCCACAGGCGCTTTAGCCGCCGCAAAAGCGGTTGCCGTGGAACCGATCAATGCTACTGCGCAGGCAGCCTGAGCCAGTTTTCTCCAGTTTTTCATACAAAGCCTCCCTCCGGAAAATGAACGCTTCCGTGTTTCCGGTCCCGGATACACAAATTGTTCATACATCCTTTTCTTACGAGTTATCAGATGCTCAATATATCTGTACTACATGTATTATACACGAAAAACCGGGATTGTGCATAAAAAAATGCGAACAGGAAAAGGCATAAGCAAAACATCGGGAATGTTTGCGACATTCCATGAGACGAAATCCGCCGTTACGGCGAGACTGTCTGAGGAGCAAAGCTCCGAGTTTCGAAGCCGTAGGAGGATAAGTCCATGGAATAGCAAACGTGTACGGTTTTGCGCAGCCTTTTCCCGTTCGTATTATTCGTGTACTATAACGGCATGTCACCAGTGATACTTTTCCCCTTTACTGATTTTGAACGCCCGGTAAATCTGTTCCGCCAGCAGTACGCGGATCATCTGGTGGGTAAAGGTCAGTTTGGAAAAAGACCAGCGGAAGTCCGCCCTTTTTCGCAGGCTGTCTGTATACCCGAACGCACCGCCGATGACAAAGGTGATGTGGCTTATGCCCTGTAAGGCCAGCCCGTCCATCTTTTCCGCCAGTTCCGGACTGGTGATCTGCTTTCCCTGCAAATCCAGCAAAACCACATAGGAATGCTCCGGAATAATTTCCAGCAGACGCTGTGATTCCTTTTCCAGTACCTGATTCCGTTCCGCCTCCGAAGGTTCCTGGGGCATCTTTTCTTCATTGATGCTGAGAATCTCCAGCTTGCAGAAAGGCTGCAGCCGCTTCACATATTCGTCCAGAGCTGCCGTCAGATATTTTTCTTTCAGTTTGCCCACACAGGCAATAGTAATTTTCATGGATGTTCACCATTTTATTTTTTACGATACGCTAAAAAATAAATTTGTGCGCTAACGTTTCAAAACTTTTCAGCAAATAATCTATGGTTTTATATTCTTTTACAACAAATCTTCTGTTTAAAAAAGCCGCCCGGGTACGAGCGGCTATTTAATTTCAATTTAGCAATTTCCATCCGCACTCTGTAAGCGCACAGGTTTCCGTTACTTATTACTCGATCCGGTTAATTTCTCGGATACTCCTGCAGAGTAACAGCCAGAGTCATCTGGTTTTCGTTCCGCAGTATGGTAATGTTTACCTGATCGCCTACTTTGTGTTTGGCAATTTCTTCACGCAATGCAGCGACAGTCTTCACTTTCACGCTGTTGAACTCGGTAATGATATCGCCGGTGCGTGCGCCTGCCTGGGCCAGCGGGCCGCCCTTGGACAGCTTCATGATGAACAGACCGTCATGCAGGTCCATATCGAAACCGTAATGCTTGGCAATGTCTTTATCAATCAGGGAAGCGCCCACATACGGATGGGCGATCCGGCCCTTGGATGCCAGTTCTTTGATGATGGGCTTTACGTTATTGATGGGAATGGCAAAGCCCATGCCTTCTACATTGGATACTCCGATTTTGGCGCTGTTGATGCCGATGATCTCCCCATCCGCATTTACCAGGGCGCCGCCGGAGTTACCCGGGTTAATGGCCGCGTCAGTCTGGAACAGGGTGAATTTCTTTTCACCGATTTCCACGGAACGGTTCAGCGCGGAAATAATGCCTACAGTTACACTGCCCCGGAATTCCATGCCCAGCGGGTTACCGATGGCAATGGCCGGTTCGCCTACCTGTACCGTGGAAGAATCGCCGAATTCCGCTACAGGCAGGTTATCCAGATCAATTTTAACCACAGCCAGGTCCGTTGCCGCGTCGGCGCCCAGCACCTTACCCTGGGCGCTGCGTCCGTCCGCCAGGCTGACGACGATTTCAGAAGCGCCATCTACTACATGGTTGTTGGTCACGATCAGGCCGGACTTGTCATAAATAACGCCGGATCCGTAACCCCGTTCCGCCAGCTGTACCCGGTTAAAGAAATCACGCACATAGGCTTTGTTGGTGATACCCACAACCGTAGGACCCACTTTTTTCGCAGCCTGCACAATCGGCGTGTTCCTCCAGCCGGACATCTTTTTCTCAATTTCTTCCGCTTTCTTTTCCGGGCTCTGCTTCTGCGCAGTCTGTTCCGTTGCCTGGGCTGCCGGTTTCTTATTGGCATCCGGAGCCGCGGCTTTACCACCCTTATCGCCGCTGCAGCCTGTCAGCAGCATACTCAAAGCCAACAGCAGGCTGATGGTTACGCTGCCTGCCCTATTCAAAAATGTTTTGCTCATGATAATCCTCCCATTCCTTATTTTTCACCACTTCATACTGCGAAGTGACATAGAACTGAATGTTTGCTTTTGGATATTGCTGCGCCACGATACTGCGCACCGTAGACAGCGCCAGATCCGGCGTATTGTTCTCCTGGCTGAGATGGGCCAGAAAAACCTGCCGTGGCAGCGTTTGCAACATTGTCAGCAGATGCCCTGCCGTTGCATTGGCCAGATGGCCCTTTGTCCCCAGTATACGCTTCTGCAGCGGCGGCGGATATCGTCCGCTTTTCAGCAGGATCGGGTCGTGGTTGGTTTCAAGCACCAGCACTTCTGCCCCCTCCAGTTCGCGCTTCATAACATCGCTGACATAACCCGTATCGGTCACATAGCCGAACGTATGGCCCTTGCAGCGGAACAGATAACCGGCAGGCTCCAGCGCGTCGTGGGATATGGAAAAACTGCGCACCTGCAGGCCGCCTAATGTAAGTTCCGTCTGGGGCGCAAGAATGTTCCAATCGCACAACTGCAGGTCCAGTCTTGGCAGCATCTGCTTGATCCCCCGCCAGGTTCCTTTGCTGGCATAAATGGGAACCGGATACTTTTTTGTAAAGGTCTCCAGCCCCTGTACGTGATCAATATGCTCGTGGGTAATGAATACAGCGTCCAGATTTTCGGGACGGAGTCCCAGGCTCTGCATTCCCCGGGTGATACGGCGACAGGAAATACCCGCATCCACCAGTACCATACCGGATTCGCAGCGCATCACCGTAGCATTTCCCTTGCTGCCGCTGGCCAGTACTGCTACCTGAAAACAACTCATGCCCGGGCCTCTTGGTCAGCTTTCACTGATTCTGCCTGCATTTTAACCCCATCAGTACCGGAATGAGCAGACTTTTCATCCTGCACCAGCTTTACTCCGGCACTGCAGCCCAGTCGCTCTGCTCCGGCTTCAAGCATAGCCTTTGCCGTTGCGTAATCCCGGATTCCGCCTGCTGCTTTTACCCGCAGTCCCAGTTTTTTTGCTTCTGCGGACAACAGCGCCACATCTTCCACCGTTGCTCCGCCTTTGTTAAAACCTGTACTGGTTTTGACAAAAGCCGCGCCAGCCTGGGCAATCATCCGGCAGGCAAGGATTTTTTCTTCTTCACTTAATAAACACGTTTCAATAATTACTTTAACAGGCGCTTCCCCTGCCGCGGCTACGACCTGGCGGATATCTTCCACCACATAGGCATTGTCCCGGCCCTTCAGCGCGCCCACGTTGATGACCATATCGATCTCATCGGCGCCGTTCTGCACCGCCCGGCGGGTTGCCTCTGCTTTTACCTCCGGTTCATCGCAGCCTAACGGAAAGCCCACAACAGAAACGACTTTTACGTCCGTTCCCGCCAGCAGATGTTTTGCCAACGGCACAAAATATGGGTTGACACACACGCCTAAAAAATTATGTTCGCGTGCCTCCTGGCATAATTTGATAATATCCCCGGTCGTTGCTTCCGGTTTTAATAAAGTATGCTCTATATATTGCTCAATCATGTGTAAAGCGCTTCCTTCTGAAATGTTTGCATATTCTACGAAAATAATTTTATCGTATCTTTTTTTCTTTGACAAGTGTTATAATGTTAACAAAGTGCAAACTAATTAATCAGTATTAGGAGACGCTGATTAAATGAGTTTGTGCGATGTCCGAGGGCTTTTTGCGACTGACAAGGAAATGGCCCGAAGGCGCAGCCGTAGCTGCGTCGAGGGACATTGACGCAGTCAGTCGCAAAAAGCACCGGTCAGCGTGCAGACGAATTAATCAGCGTTTCCTTAACTTTACAGAAAGGTCTTATCTGACATGGAAAAAATTGTACTCTTATTAGCCAAAGAATTGAATATCAAACCGGCTCAGGCAGAAGCCGCGCTGCAATTGCTGGACGACGGAAACACCGTTCCTTTTATTGCCCGGTACCGGAAAGAGGCTACCGGTTCGCTGGACGAAGAACAAATCCGTAATCTGGAGACACGGGCCCAGTATCTCCGTAATTTGGACGCGCGCCGGGAAGAAATATTGAACTCCATCCGGGAGCAGGAAAAGTTGACGCCGGAACTGGAACAGCAGATACTGGCGGCAGAAAAAATGCAGGTACTGGAAGACCTGTACTTGCCCTACCGGCCGAAAAAAAGGACCCGCGCCCAGATTGCCCGGGAAAAAGGGCTGGAGCCGCTGGCCAGTTATATCGTGCTGCAGGCGGATACACCCAAAAGCCTGGCTGAACTGGCCGCGCCCTTTATCAACGCGGAAAAAGGCGTGGAAACGGAAAGCGATGCATGGAAGGGTGCCCAGGATATCGTAGCAGAAAACATCTCCGACCGGGCCGATGTCCGCGCCCTGATCCGCCGCGTGCTGTGGCAGAACGCCCAGCTTGCTTCCGTACTGGTAACCGATGAAACCACGGGGAAAGATTTCCTCATGTACAAAGAATACAGCGAACCCGTCCGGCTGCTGCCGCCTCACCGTACCCTGGCCCTGAACCGGGGCGAAAAGTTGAAATACCTGAAGCTTTCATTAAACTATCCGGAAGAGAATATGCTGGCAGAGCTGCACCGTTTCCTGAAAATCAAAACCGGGAACCGGTTTTCCGAAATGTATGCAGAAGCTTGCGCCGATGCCTATAAACGGCTGATCTTTCCTTCCATTGAGCGGGAAATTCGGAATGAGCTGACGGAAAAAGCAGAGAAGCAGGCCATCAACGTGTTTTCTGTCAATCTCCGGCAACTGCTGTTGCAACAGCCCATTGCGGGGCACACGGTCATCGGGCTGGATCCCGGTTACCGTACCGGCTGCAAGACTGCGGTCATCGATCCCCAGGGCAAAGTGCTGGCCACCGATACCCTGTACATCATCGGCAGCCAGCGCCAGCAGGACGACGCAGAAGCGCGTTTTGTGAAACTGGTAAAAGAGTTTGGCGTTACCCTTGTCACCATCGGCAACGGAACCGCTTCCTTTGAGACGGAAGAGTTCACCGCCAGAATGATTGAAAAGCATAAACTGAATCTGTCCTATTTGATCGTCAGCGAAGCAGGCGCTTCTGTATACTCCGCGTCCCCGCTGGCCAAAGAGGAACTGCCCGACCTGAACGTTTCCCTGCGGGGCGCCGTATCCATCGCCCGCCGCATCCAGGATCCGCTGGCGGAACTGGTTAAAATCGAACCAAAAGCCATCGGTGTAGGCCAGTACCAGCATGATGTGAACCAGAAAGAACTGGGCAACGCCCTCGGTGACGTAGTGGAAAGCTGTGTAAACCATGTGGGCGTAGAACTGAACACTGCTTCCCCGGCTTTGCTAAGTTACGTAGCCGGTGTCAGCAGCGCCGTAGCCAAAAACATTATTGCCTACCGTAATGAAAACGGGCGTTTCCGCAACCGCAAAGAACTGCTGAAGGTGCCCCGCCTGGGCCCGGCCGCCTTTACCCAGTGCGCCGGGTTCCTGCGTATTGCCAACGGCAGCAATCCCCTGGACAACACCCCGGTCCATCCCGAAAGTTATGAACTGACGGAAAAAATATTGGCGGAGTTAGGCTGCAAAAAAGAAAACAGCGGCAGCCCTGCCGTGCAGTTAGCCGCCGCCAAAGCGGATCCGAAACGGATTGCGGAACATCTGCAGGCAGGCCTGCCCACCGTTACCGATATCCTGCAGGCTCTGGCCAAGCCGGGCCGGGACCCTCGGGAAGATTCTCCTGCGCCCCTGAGCCGGAAAAATGTTACGAAGCTCAGCGACCTGCAGATCGGTTCCATTGTCAAGGGAACTATCCGCAATGTGGTGGATTTCGGCTGCTTCGTTGACATCGGACTGAAAATCAACGGACTGATCCACCGTTCGGAACTTTCCAACCGGCGTTTCAGGCATCCGCTGGATGTGGTTTCCACCGGGGACATCGTGGACGTGATGATTATCAGTATCGACGAAGCCCGCGGACGGATCGGGCTGTCGCTGAAACGGGTACCGGAGAATAAGAGCAAATAACGTAAGATTAATTGCAAAATCATTAAAAAAATAAAGCTGCAAAGGAGAAAGTTTTGCAAAGTCTTCCCTTTGCAGCTTTTTTCGTAATTTTGCGCGAAAAAAAAGCCCTTGCGAGAAGGGCCAAATGAGGGGCTGTTTGATTGTACATATACTATAACATAAAAGGAAAGATACTTCAAGCCATAGCCTGTAAGGTTTGCACTACTTGTTCATAATTCAGGAAAAGTACTTCCTTGTAAAAACTTTAGGATTATTTTTCTTACAAACGTTCACAACACGCGGACACATAAAAGCCCTGTTTATTTTTTAGCGGAACTTTTATACTCCTGTTCCAATTTCTTTGTATTCTCATTGAATTTTTCTGTTATTTTAACCCCCTGCATCTCTGCCATCTGCTGGCGCATCTTCGGAATATCCGGGATCCAGTAGCTGATGCCTTCAATATATTTCGGTTCGCCCGGCACCATAGCCATCTTCATCCCGTCCTTTTCCACCATTTCGCGCATCACGTTACCTAACTCCACCATTTCTTTCAGAGAAAGGTCCGTCTTGATCATGGACATGATCTGTTTGGAAACGCCGGGCACTTTGGCAATGATATTTTTCGAGGCGATCTGCTGGTACAAAGCCATCATAAACTTCTGCTGCCTGCGGATGCGTCCGATATCGCCCTCTTCATCACGGTAACGGACATACTGCATGGCCTTTTTCCCATCCAGATGCTGCTTGCCGGGACGAAGGTCTATTTCAAAATTTGCATAGGGATCGTAATAATACATACGCTTTTCTACATTAATATCCACACCACCCACAGCATCTACCAGGCCTTCGAAGCCCTGAAAGTCGACGACCACATAATTATTGAGCCTGATGCCCAGAAAATCCTGTACGGTCTCCTGAGTCAGTTTGTGCCCGCCGTAGGCAAACGCCGCGTTAATTTTGTCCCAGCCATGCTCTCTGATCTTGACCCGGGTATCCCGGGGAACAGAGAGCAGGGCTGCATTTTTTTTGCTTTTATCCAGCATGACCACGAACAGGGTATCGCTGCGCCCCACATCGTCTTTGCGGACATCGCAGCCCATCACCACAATATTCTTTTTGCCGGATAACAAATCTAAACGTTCAATACTTTCAAATATGGAAAAATCGCCCCACACAAATGCAGCGATTAATAATATAATCAGGAAAAAAATTTTACGCAAAGTCGGCCAACCCCTTTCCAAATCTGTCAAGGAAGCTGTGTAAAATAGCAGCGGTCATACCCCAGATCACCTTGTCCCCATACTGGTAAAAGTAAATCGGATACTCCTGATGGAAATCCTTGTGGGGATCCAAATGTGGTACCAGTTCAAAAGGGAAATCATCCTTACGTGTGACCTGTATATGAGCCGTGCCAATCCGGGGTTCATTTTTCAAAAACCAGGAAAGCGGCACCGTAAACAGGTCCGCAACCTCATCTTTGTTATAATTCCATTTTTTATAATCTGCATCACAGGATGCGGCGTCATCCCCCGGTTCCCAGATACCCACAAAAGGATAGACCATGAAGCCGTTATGAGCCGCAAAAAAATCCAGCGTGCCGCAAAGCCGGATATCCTTATACCGGATGCCCAGTTCCTCGGAAGCTTCCCGTACAGCTGCCGCCGCAAAATTCAGGTCACTGCGTTCCCTGCGGCCACCCGGAAAACAAATGTCGCCGGGCTGCCAGCCTAATCGGGAAGAACGGACCTCGAACAGAAGCTCCGGCCCTTCTTTGCCGGGAAGCAGCAACAGGAGAACCGAAGCGGTCCGCATCACCACTCCCGTCTGGTCCAGACGGGGACGGCGGGCGCTGGTCTCCTGTTGAATCCATGCAGCAATTGCATGTAACTCTTTCATTAAAATACCTCTCTTTTTTGAAAGGCCAAAACGCGGCAGTTAAAACCTGCCACCGGTTCTTTCATATGAAGAATAACGCAAAACACTCTTTAGCGTAAAATTTATTTCATAAACAAATCCCACAAAATAACTGCCGCCGCGCCGGGAATACCAAAGAATCCCGCAATCAACGCCTTGATGATGGTAATCTTAATCGTCACGCCAAGCAGTGCGCCGCCCAGCAGATTGGCCAGCCACAGCATAATGGCGCCGATGATCCCGTTCCACACCAGTTTAAAGGGAAGCGCCAGCAATTTAACTATGATAAACAAAATGACTACACCTATTGCCAATGAGCCCAGTGAAGCTATAATCTCCATGTCTGCCTCCTTTAATCCGAAAACAATTTTGATTCAAAAATTTCATGCATAGGTTTCACTAATCAACTGTCGTTTAACGTTTCAAAGACAACTCGTTATTAGAAAAACGCTATTATTATATCATAAATAACTTTCACCCCGTAATCCGGGTTCGGTTTTCCAATGCTTTAGCCAGTGTCACTTCATCCGCGTATTCCAGATCGCCACCCATGGGCAGACCCCGGGCAATCCGGCTGACAATCACAGGCTGATGCCGCAAAAGCTGCGCCAGATAGGCCGCCGTTGCTTCCCCTTCCACGTTGCTGTTAGTGGCAAGAATCACTTCTTTCACTTCACCTTTACCAATCCGGAAAAGCAATTCTTTAATCTTGAGTTCTTCCGGCCCGATGCCATCCAACGGCGAAAGGCAACCGTGCAACACATGATAAACTCCTGTATAACCGTGGCTGCGTTCCATGGCCATGGCATCCTGGGGCTGCTCCACTACACAAATCGTACTGTGGTCGCGTTTCGCATCCCCGCAGATATCACATACATCGCTGTCCGTCAGGTTAAAACATTCGGTGCAAAAACGAATGTCCCGTTTCGCCTGCAACAGTGTTTCCGCCAGACGTTTAACATCATCTTCCGGCATATCGATTATGTGGTACGCCAGGCGCAATGCCGACTTATTGCCTACCCCCGGCAGGCGCCGGAACTGTTCATACACACTGTTCAGCGGTTTTATCATCCCAGCCATATTACATTCCCGGAATCTTGAGACCGCCGGTCACCTTATTCATTTCTTCTTCAGATACTGTATCCACCTGATGCATCGCTTCATTGACAGCAGCCAGAATCAGGTCCTGAAGCATTTCCACATCTTCCGGATCCACCACCTGGGGATCGATTACAACGCTTGTCAGTTCCTTTTTCCCGGTTAC
>CAJODT010000010.1 GCA_905233365.1 uncultured Succiniclasticum sp. | reverse complement strand
GTCTGTTTTTGTATACGGATATGCCGGTCGCCAAACGCCGCGATCTGGGCCAGGTGTGTAATACAGATCACCTGTCCCCGCCGGGCGATGAGGGCAAGTTTTTCTGCCATCTTCTGGGCTGTGATACCTCCCACCCCCGTGTCGATCTCGTCGAACACCATAGTGCCCACACCGCTGATACCGATGAGCACGGTCTTCAACGCCAGAGCAAGACGGCTCAGTTCACCGCCGGACGCGACACGCCCCAGGGGCTGCAGCGGTTCCCCCGCATTGGCGGAAAAGAGCAGTTCCATCTGGTCCTTGCCTTCGATTGTAAAGTCCGGCTTTTCGGTAAAGACAATCTGCAATTTGCCATCCGGGATCGCCAGATCGTGAATGTGGGTTTCCACTTCCCTGCACAGCTTTTCTGCATTTTGTTTACGCAACATTGTCAGCGCCCCTGCTTTGGCCGTCAGCTCTTCTGTGATCTTCGCCAGTTCTTTCTGTGCTTTGGCGATACGTTTATCCAGGTCCTGCAACTGTTCCTGCTGTTCTTTTGCCTGTTCCAGATAGGCCAGCACAGCTTCTTCGCCTTGTCCGTACTTGCGCTGGAGACGGTACAGCATGTCCAGCCTCTCCTGCACTTCTGTCATCCGGTCCGGGTTAAAGTTCTGGTTCTCCACATAATCCTGCAGCTGACCGCAGGCATCGTCCGCAGCGATCCAGGCACTGTCGATGCCCTCATATACAGTCTGCAGTCGGTTATCGTACCGGGCCGCAGCTGATATCTGTTCCCTGATTTCCGCCAGCTGGGCCAGCGCTCCGTTGTCCTGCTCCAGCATGCCGTATGCTTTCTGCAGAGCGTTCATGATCTTACCGCTGTTTTGCAGTAACCTGGCCTCGTCTTTCAGCGCTTCTTCTTCCCCTGGGTGAAGATTGGCTTCACTGATTTCCTGTATCTCCCAGGCCAGCCGGTCCAGCAGCCGTTCACGCTGGCTCCCCTGTTCTTCCAATTTTTGCAGCGCTTCCTTTGCTTCTTCATAGCGCCGGAACTGTGTCTGATAGTCCGCCACCACCCGGTCTGACACTTCGCCTCCGAAAGCATCTGTAAAAAACCGGGGGGCTTTGGGTTGCAGGAGCAACTGGTTTTCATGCTGCCCGTGAATATCTACCAGCAATTCCGCGAACTGTTTCAACACTGCCAAAGGTACAGGGATACCGTTGACACTGCTCTGGCTTTTTCCGGCAGCAGTTACCCTGCGTTTTAAAAATAAAAAGTCATCGGCTTCGATGCCATGTTCTTTCAGCAGATTGCTGATTTTTTCATCCTGTGCATCGAAGACAGCCTGCACCCAGAAAGCATCGGTACCGGTCCGTACCATACCGGCGGCGGCACGGCCTCCCAGGGCAATACCGAAAGCATCAATAAGGATGGATTTGCCGGCCCCGGTCTCCCCGGTGAACACCGTGAAGCCTCCGGAAAAATCCACCCTGGCGTCTTCTATTAATGCAAAATTATGTACGTGCAATGATTGCAGCATATTAACGTATCATCTTCCTTTTTCTTCTTTAAAAATAAAATAGGAGGTAAGCTCCGCGGCGATTTCCGGCCGTTCGATGGCTACGAAGATGGTGTCGTCTCCCGCCACGGTTCCCATGACCCCGATCCATTTCATACTGTCGATGGCAAAGGCCACTCCCTGGGCCGTGCCCGGCAGGGTGTGGAGCACCACCAGATTGCCTCCTGACCGGACAGAGATGACAGAATTGCGCACCAGCCGTTCCAGTTGCTCCGACGACATAATGTGGTTCCGTTCTTTAGGGATGGAGTAGCAGTACCTGCCCCGCATGTCGGAAACTTTTACCAGCATCAGTTCCTTAATGTCCCGGGATACGGTGGCCTGGGTCACCCGGATGCCGCTTTCCAGCAGCGCGTTGGCTAAATCTTCCTGGGTTTCTATTTTTCTGGTTTCCACCAGGTTACGGATCAATTGGTGCCGTTCCTGTTTTTTCATGGCGTTCCTCCTTATGGAAGTCTTAAAACTAAAATTGCCGAGGGATTATTGCGAAGGACAAGGGAGACGCTGATTAAATGAGTTTGTGCAATAACCGAGGGCTTTTTGCGACTGACAAGGAAATGGCCCGCAGTCGTAGTGGGACTACGTCGAGGGACATTGACGAGGTCATTCACGAAAAGCACCGGCAAACGTTATAAGTCCCTGATCAGCTTTTCCTGCCAGGTTTCATAGTAACTCTTGTCCGTTAATCTCAATAACCTTAAGAACTGGCGGTTCTTTGAAATCTTCACCACATCCTTTTGCCCGATTTCACAGACCGGTATCCCATCGGCAGACAGGGCCATAGGGCTGGTGTTTCGGGGCAGCAGGTGGATTCCCACTTCTTCCGTGGCCGGAATGACCAGGGGCCGGGTGGCTAGAGAGTGGGCGCAGATGGGTGTGATGACCATCACGTCCATACCCGGCTGCACCAGAGGTCCTCCCGCAGACAGGGAATAAGCTGTGGAACCGGTAGCGGTGGCTACGATGAGCCCGTCCGCAGCATAACGCGCAGAAGGCTTCCCATTGATATACAACTCTATGTGATTGGTAGTGGACAGATTGCTCCGGGCTGCCACAAATTCGTTGATGGCCAACTCGTTATGCGGGGCTTTCCTTCCCTCTGCAAAGGTCTGTGCCTGAAGCAGGCAGCGTTTTTCGATGCTATATCTGCCATCCGTCAACAACTGAAAAGCCGGTTCCATGGTTTCGTACTCAATTTCCGCCAGAAAGCCAAGGTGTCCGAAATTTATACCGAAGACCGGTACATTGATTTTCACCATATCCCGGGCCATGCGAAGGAAGGTGCCATCTCCGCCCAGGGAAACGGCGGCGGTAAGATCGGAGTTTCGCCCCGCGAAAGACTCAATATGGTACATTTTCGCAAGCTGTTCCGGCGCCACTGCCGTGATGTTGTATTTGCGGCAGAGTTCCAAAACGGCTTCGAAGTGTGTGCGAACTTTGACGATGCTCATGTTGGGAAATATCCCCAGTCGTATATTACTCATTTGCATTTCCTTTCTAACTTGCAGCAACTGCAAAAAAGCGGTTGCTGTTATTATAATTACTTATCCAGCGCGTTATGGGAGTTTGCTACCACCGCGTCAACATCTATTACTAGGCTGCCGGTTTTTTGCCTCCCCTTGTCTTTTGTCTCCTCTGTCCCGCTCCCGGCAGTCAGGTACAGCAGGTATTCAATATTCCCCTCCGGCCCTTTTACCGGAGAATAGTCCAGACCGGCGATATCGAAGCCTTCTTCTTTAGCCAGTGCAATGATTCGCTTAATGACCTCTTTATGCACTTCCGGGTCCCGAACCACCCCTTTTTTGCCGATATGTTCCTTACCCGCTTCAAATTGAGGTTTGATCAGGGCAAGGACAAAGGCATCCGGGGCCAGCAGTCTTTTTACGGCCGGCAAAATCTTATCCAGAGATATGAAGGCCACGTCGATGGAAACAGCGTCGATTTGTTCCGGGAGACTGTGTTCGTCCAGAGTGCGGGCATTGGTACGCTCCATGTTCACCACCCTGGGGTCGTTGCGCAACTTCCAGGCTAATTGTCCATAACCCACGTCTATAGCGTACACTTTCGCCGCCCCGTTCTGCAGGGCACAGTCTGTAAAACCACCGGTAGAAGCCCCGATATCTGCCATCACTTTTCCTGTTACGCTTACGGGAAAGACCTGCAAGGCTTTTTCCAGCTTCAGGCCACCCCGGCTCACATATCTTAACTGGTCTCCCAGCAGACGGATGGCCACGCCTTCTTTGACGGCAGTACCCGGTTTGTCTATCTTCTGTTCATCTGCCAGAACCTGCCCCGCCATAATGGCCGCCTGGGCTTTGGCCCGGCTTTCAAAAAAGCCATATTCTGTCAAATAGGTATCGAGGCGGACTTTTTTTACTTTTTCCATAGATATCACTTTTGTAACCACTGTGCAATTTGTTCCGCCATTTGATCCGGTGTCAGGCCGATATCCCGCATCAGCAGCTTTTTATCTCCCTGTGAGATAAACTGATCCGGAATGCCAAAGGGCAGCACAGCTGTTGCCTGCAGCAGTCCGTGACGATTCAGGGCCTGCATGATTGCTTCACCCACGCCGCCCAGCACTACGCCTTCTTCCATAGTGACGATGTGGTGAGTTCTGGCTGCATCTTTTATCAGCAGTTCTTCGTCCAGCGGCTTGGCAAAGCGCATGTTCACAACTCCGGCGTCAATGCCTTTTTCCTTTAAAAGGTCTGCCGTCTTTTCAGCTTCCGTCACCATGCTGCCAATGGCCCAAATAGTGAGGTCGTTACCTTCCCGGATGGTTGCCGCCTTGCCGACAGGCAGCGTATGAAGAGGTTCACTGCAATCTACGCCCACACCGCTGCCCCGGGGATAACGCAGGGAGATAGGACCTGCATTATATTCTATGGCCGTAGCCAGCATGTGCCGCAGTTCATTTTCATCTTTGGGAGCCATCACCGTCATGTTAGGCATGGGAATCAGGTAAGCATAATCGAAAACTCCGTGATGGGTGTAGCCGTCATCACCCACCAGACCGCCACGGTCCATGCACAGCTTCACGGGCAGATTCTGCATGCAGATATCGTGCAACACCTGGTCATAGGCCCGCTGCATGAAGGTAGAGTAAATGGCCGCCACGGGTTTGATGCCTTCCGTGGCCAGGCCTGCCGCAAAAGTAACTGCGTGCTGTTCCGCGATGCCAACATCAAAGAAGCGGTCCGGGAAGCGTTTGGCAAACTGATTGGTTCCCGTTCCGTCAGGCATGGCTGCCGTGATGGCTACGATAGTTTTATCCTTTTCAGCAAGCTCCACCAGTGTTTTGCCAAATATGCTGGTATAGGAAGGCGGAGCTCCCGGCTTGGTAATCTTCTTTCCTGTAGCAATGTCAAAGGGGCCGGTACCGTGAAAATCGTTGGCCCTTTCTTCTGCGGGGGCGTAGCCTTTTCCCTTTTTGGTGATGACATGGATCAAGACCGGGCCTTCTTCCCGTTTGGCCGCTGTCAGCATGGGCAGCAGCGCTTCGATGTTGTGTCCGTCCACCGGGCCGAAGTACTTGATACCCAGATGCTCAAACATGGACTCGGGCATCACAAGGTATTTCACCCCGGCTTTTACCCGGTCGATAGCTTCCAGAACGTTGTCTCCGTGCTCCAGGTTACCCAGCCAGTTTTCCAGGTTATGTTTCAGTTTGTTGTAGGTCTCCCCGGTGCGCAATTGGTACAAGTACTGGGACATAGCCCCCACGTTTTTGGAAATGGACATCTCGTTATCGTTGAGGATGATGATGAGGCGTCGTTTCGTATCGCCCACATGGTTGAGGGCCTCAAAAGACATGCCGCCGGTCATGGCGCCGTCCCCGATTATGGCCACAACGTGGTAGTCCTCCCCTTTCAGGTCACGGGCTGTCGCAATGCCGTCCGCCGCGGAGACAGACGTAGAAGAATGTCCTACCCCAAAGGCGTCATGTTCGCTTTCCTGGCGTTTTGGGAAACCGGAAAGCCCCTTGTACTGCCGGAGGGTGGGAAAAGCTTTCTTCCGTCCTGTTAAGATTTTATGGATGTAAGCCTGGTGACCTACATCAAAGATAAGTTTGTCTTTGGGTGAATCGAAGACACGGTGCAACGCCAGCGTCAGTTCTACCGCGCCCAGATTGGGAGCCAGGTGCCCGCCGTTTTTGGACACTACATTTATGATCAACTGACGGATCTCTGCCGCCAGCTGGTTCATTTCGTCCAATGTGAGAGTTTTCAGGTCCAGAGGGCTGTTGACTCTGTCCAGAATGGTATGTTCAGACATTTCGTTTTTGCCTTTCAAGTTATTCTTGTGATGCATTGTGAGAGTTTATGTGATGCGCTTGCAGGCTGTGCTTAGTGCTGTCTGAGCGTCAGTATTCTTGAAGCACGGTGAATGCAAAACAGTTGAGGTTGCCAAAGCAAGCGCTTTAATGAATTCAGTTCTTACGATTTGTCATAAGTTTAGCGATTTCCCTCAAGGGTTCTGCCTTTTCGCCAAAAATATCCAGACAGGCCAAAGCTTCTGCCGTAGTCTCGTCTGCCATTTTCCGGGCAGTTTTCAACCCGTATAAGCTTACATAAGTGGATTTGTGATTTTTTTCATCACTGCCGATGGGTTTCCCCAATTCTTCTGCTGTGCTGGTCACATCCAAAATGTCGTCTTCGATTTGGAAAGCGAGGCCTATCAGTTCGGCAAAATGGGTCAGGGCCAGCAGCTGTTCGTCAGTGGCGCCCGCCAGGTGAGCCCCTCCCCGCACTGCTGCAATGAACATGGCGCCTGTTTTCCCTTCGTGCAGAGTCTTTAACTCCTTGGCACTGATTTGTCGGTTCTCCGCCTCCAAATCCAGGGCCTGACCCCCTACCATACCGAAGTTGCCGGCGCACATGGCAGTTTCACGAACTACTTCTACCAGAGTAGAAGGCTTCACATTCCGCTGCTCCAGCATTACTTCAAAGGCCAGGGTAAGAAGCCCGTCCCCCGCCAGCAACGCCATGGCCTCGCCGTAGACTTTGTGGTTAGTGAGACGCCCACGGCGGTAGTCATCATTGTCCATACAGGGAAGGTCATCATGAATCAGGGAATAGGTATGGATCATCTCCAGTCCGCAGGCAGCGGGCAGGTAATCATAACCGTTGGCTCCTACCGCATCTGCCGTTGCCATCAGCAGGATAGGACGCAGCCGTTTTCCTCCCGCCAGCAGGCTGTATTTCATGGCATCATCTACGTTAGAGATACCCCGCTTTTCCATGCGTTTTTCCAGAAAATTATTGACCAGCTTTTTCCGGCTTTCATAGTACTGCTGAAAATCCATATAAATTAGTCCTCCTCATCCGGTTCGTCAAAATCTTCTGTGTGATAGTCCTCGTCGTTCACGGGGCTCACCACCAGTTTTTGTACCGCAGTTTTGGCTTTGTTCAGTTTCTCCAGACAAATCTTGCTCAGTTCCGTGCCTCTCTGGAATTCTTCAATAGCTTCTTCCAGCGGTAAATCGCCGCTTTCCAGCTTTTCTACTGCTGCTTCCAGTTCCGCCAGGGCTTCTTCAAACTTTATGTTCTTTGCCGTTCTCTTACCAGCCATCTTCTTCCTGCCTTTCTGTATTACACAATCTATGAATGCGCTGTTGTACACATTTCTGCATACTGCATTATAGTTTAGTTTTGCTGTCGTTTTCTATTTGCTGAATTACAGAATATAATTCTCCGTCCTTGAGCCGGGTGCGGATTTCTTCGCCCCAATGCACATCCTGCGTGGATCTGACGATCTTTCCATTTTCATCGCTGGTTACAGAGTATCCTCTTGCCAGTATTTTAAGAGGACTCACTGCATCCAGATGATCAGCCAGCAGAACCAGCCTTCGATCTTTATCTGCCATCAGGTTATTTGCCAGCGCAGTAAACCGGTTCCACGTAATTTGATATTTGCTTTCATAGGGTTCCCAAAGTTTCTCCTGTTTTCTTAAGGCTTTCCGGGCTGCCGTCACCCGCTGTTCCGGCTTAATAAGAAGCCTCTCCGGGTGTTGCAACGTCCTCATAGCCTGCTGCAGGCGCAGCTCCCGGTTTTCAATGCGCCGGGGCAAAGTCTGACGCAATTTCATGAGCGCCCTGTCCAGTCTCTCTTCCGCCCGGTCTGTAATGCGCAAAGGATCCTGCAGCATGCGGTTCTTCATAAGACGCCGCAAAGTTTCTGCGCGCTGTTGCAGCATATGGCGAATGGCATTTCCCAGACGTTGCCTGTTATCTATCACCTGTCGTTGCAACTGCCGGGTATCTTCCACTGCCAGTTCCGCTGCCTGAGAGGGTGTGGCAGCCCGTTTGTCTGCTGCAAAATCAATTAAGGTAACATCGGTTTCGTGACCTACAGAGGAGATTACCGGAATTTCCGAAGCCGCTACAGCCCGCACTACGATTTCTTCGTTAAAGGCCCACAGATCCTCCATGGAGCCACCGCCCCTGCCTACAATGAGTACATCCGCCAGCCGATGCTTATTCATAAAGCGGATAGCATGGGCGATGTCCCCCGCCGCAGGTTTACCCTGTACCTGTACCGGGTACAGCAACAGCTTCACGCCGGGATTCCTGCGCCGGGAAACCTTTATGACATCATGGACCGCTGCTCCTGCCAGGGAAGTGATGATGCCCACAGTCCGTGGATGAGCCGGAAGGGACTTTTTGCGTTCTGCGGCAAACAGGCCCTCTGCCTCCAGCTTGTTCTTAAGCTTCTCATAAGCCTGCATCAGGGTGCCGATACCTTCTTCAATCAGCATGTCCGTGTAAAGCTGGTACACGCCGTCGCGCTCATAGATACCGATGTGACCGATAGCGACAACGGTGTCCCCGTTGTCAGGATACTTTAGCAACTGCCGGGCCTGACGCTGGAACATGACGCATTTTAATACACCGGTTGCATCCTTTAAGGAAAAGTAGCAGTGTCCGGAGGGGTAACGTTTGAAGTTGCTGATCTCGCCACGGACCTGTACGTTGGCAACGAGGCCGCTGCCTTCCACCAGATTCTTGATCAGGCGGTTCATTTCCGTGACTGTATAGGTATGGACTTCAGCCATGTTGTTCTCCCTGTCGCCGTGCATAAGCCGCGCAACCCGACGCGTTGTCACCGCTGTATCGATTCTCCGGCATCCATACGCGGATGCTTCGTTTCTCCAGCTTATCTTCAATATGCTTACGAATCCAGCGATTGGCACATACGCCTCCCGCCAGAATCACATCTTTTACATTGTATTCCGCCGCTCCGTTCCGAATCATACGGACAAAGGTTTCTGCCAGTCCCCACTGCACACTGGCAGCGAGGTTTGGTAACCTTGTGCCGGGGAGACACTGTGGAATACCAGTTGTGTTTTGAATAGTAGTATCTGCAGAGGTAACCTGACAGGAAACAGGTTCGTTCTTCTCAAAATTACATATTGCCCGCAGCACCCAGGTACAGGGGCCGGAAAAACTAACTTTCGTTTTGTGGACAGAGACAGGAATTTCCAAAATTTCTGTATGTTGTTCTGCCAGCTTTTCAAGAGCAGGCCCAGCCGGGAAACTCAATCCCAATGCAACACCAACCCGATCTACAAACTGGCCGGCGTGTAAGTCCAAACTGCTGCCGATTTCTGTCAGTTTATAATTGCTTACTGTCTGCTTTGCAAACTCACCAAACTTGTTATTTTCAGTCTTCACTGTCTTACCCGCATCTTCTATTAAAGACTGGGCAATATCTTTTACCAATTCTTTTTCCACCAGCAACAGGTCAGTTGTCCCACCTGAAGCATGTAAAAACAAAAACCGGTCTGCCTCCGGACCTTTGGCCGACCATACCGCTGCTTCCAGGTGGTTTTCCTGATGGCTGATCTGCCACAAGGGGATACGATATAACGCAGCCAGAGAACGGGCAAAACCTAATCCTGCCAGGAAGGCTGGCATGTAGGAGTCTTCCCGTGGCCGCGGCTTAGAAGAAACCCCGATACCTAACAGGGAAAAATCACGTTCACTTACTGCTTCTTCCATCAGCTCCGGCAAATTACGGGTATGCTGATAAAGCATCTCCGACTGCTGCAGGCCGCAGCCTCCGGGTTTTACTTTTAAGATACGCCTGGCTTCCGCCACCGGTTGCCCCTGCCTGTCCATAAAGAACAGGGATGTGGTATAGCAGCTGGTGTCGATGCCAAGATACACTGCTTCTGCCATTTTATCATTATGACGTGCCAGTTTCCCGGTAACGCCTCTTCTTTTCAAATTTATCTTTACTTTTCTTCCCGCATCAGCCTGCCAAGCACACCGTTAATGAATCGGGCCGATTTATCCGTGCCAAACTGTTTGGCAAGTTCCACCGCTTCGTTGACAGCCACGTTCACCGGCACCTTTTCTTCGGCGAATCGCATCTCATAAATAGCCATGCGCAAAATGTTACGGTCTATACCTGGCATCCGCTTAACTTCCCAGTTAATTGCGTATTTACCAATCAACGCGTCAAGCTCCGGCAACTTCTCTGCCGTACCCTTCAGTACCTTTTCCGCATATTTCACAGCTTTGGCAGCCTCTTCGCTCTTTTCCTCATCCTGCTGCACTTCCAGAGCAATGGCCAATGCTTCCGCCGGTTCGGCCTGGGTAAAATCCATCTGGAATAAACTCTGCAACACCATTTCCCTGGCGACTCTCCGAATCATGTGAATATATCCTCCATTAGTTATGATAACCTGTTATTATTCAGGCGGCTTATCCTGCAACCCTTGGTTGCTATGCATCACCTTTTCTGTACCGGCTATTTATGATACCCCGGTGGCAGCAGCCGGTCCAGCCACTCCGCCAGGTCTTCTTTCTTGTCAATTTTGTAGCCGATGAAGAAGCCGCCGCCGACAAACAGCAGCAGGAACAGGGTGCGCCAAAAGCCCACCGTCAGAAACAGCGAAGCAATAATCAGCCCCGTGAGCGAACATAAGAAGCGGCCGCGGTAATTGATCCAGATGTCAGTGAATATATCTTTAAACATCTCTGCACGCCCTCCTTATCTTCACTTTTCCTTGCTATTGTTCTTGATCTTCTTGAAATACAGTTCCACGTTCCGGACTTCCAGCCCTACCACCTTCTTGATGGTCTCTTTAATATTGTCTTTGACCTCTTCCGTAACTTCAAACACGTTGACCCCCGGTTCCAGAGAGGCGTGAATGCTGGCATTGATGGCGGTCTTGTCTTCCATCAGCACCTTCACTTTGACCCCGTAGATACCATAAACCTCCTGGGCGATATCCGCGATATAGTCTTCCAGGGCCCGTTTGGAAACTACGGTCTTGCCGTTCTCCGCATCGTTCAGTGTCAGGGTGTTACTGTCACCCAGTGCCCCGATGCCCGCCAGCAGCAATCGTACGCTGATAATGAACAATACGGCGCCGCCTGCTGCAAATTCCCAGTTCCCCGGTAATTTTGTGATTACCCGCATGAAAAAGTCCGGGGGAATCATCCCCAGTGTTATCATAATCATGGTGACCGCAAACACGGCCATGAGCAATGTGTATAATGTCAATATGATTCGGTCCGGTATACCCATAAGTTTCACTCCTTATTAGAAAATACTGCCTGCCTTGCCTTCCTCCGGGCTGTTGAAGCTAATCTCAAGTTCACTCTTTTCCCTGCGTTTTACCCCTTCAATATGTACGTCTACAAATTCCGCAGTATATTCTGTCATTTCATCTACGGCGCTCTTCACTCTTTTCTGCAGCTTCATGGCCACTTCCGGAATATTACAGCCATATTCCACCGTCACATAGACGGCAACCCGGCAACTGTGCCCCGTAATTTTCACTCGTACACCTTTCGCCAGGCTCTTCTTTCCCAGAAAATTGCTGAGACCTTCCCGAAAGCCTGTGCTCATGCTTATGACTCCCGGCACATCAAGGGCCGCCAGGCTGGCCACAATGGCAATCACTTCGTCAGCCAGTTCTATGTAGCCCAGTTCTTCCTCTCCGTCATCTGCCGGGGAATAGGTGTCAGACCGATCCGGATATGATTTTTTTAAATCTTTGTCAGCCATCTATACCTCCAAAAAGACACAGCATCCCAATTTTAGATTGTGTATTATTATACCATAGTTTGTATAAAAATGAAAGAAAAAAGGACTTCTTTACAGAAGTCCTTGAAAGAATCTTGCTCAAGCTCTCTGAATGTAGTCGCCGCTCCGGGTATCAATAAGGAGATGGTCCCCTTCATTGATGAACAGAGGCACTTTTACAATGTAGCCCGTATCCATCGTAGCGGGTTTGCTGCCGCCGGTAGCAGTATCGCCCCGGATGCCCGGTTCCGTTTTCACTACCACCAGTTCTACCGTGTTGGGCAGTTCCACACCCAGGATACGATTCTGATAGGAAATGACTTTGACATCCATATTCTCTTTAAGGAAGTTGATGCCGTTGCCTATCTGTTCTTTGCTGAGTTCGGTCTGTTCGTAGGTGTCGTTGTCCATGAACACAAAGCTGCCGTCGCTTTCATACAGGTACTGCATGATACGACGCTCAATATTGGCTTTCGGCAGACGTTCGCCGGCGTTGAAGGTGCGCTCCACTACGGCGCCGGTAGACAGGTTACGCATCTTTGCCCGCACAAAAGCAGCTCCTTTGCCGGGTTTAACATGCTGGAATTCCACAACCTGCCAGGGGTCGTTGTCGATAGTGACAGTCAGACCGGTTTTAAATTCGTTGGTAGATACCATAGATACATCCTCCTGTGTGTCTGATAAAATCAGTTTTTATAATTAATTTAATAGTTTGCTTCTTAGTGTTGTAAGCCTATGACGACCCTGATAATGGGATTATACTTGTCAGGTTTTTAAGAGTTCGAACGGTTACACAATCTCCATAAGAGTCTTCTTTAAAGTGGTAAGGCTGTGAGCTCCTTCCTTTGTCAGTACCACTGAGTCCTCGATCCGAACTCCGCCCCGGCCCTGGATGTAAATGCCAGGTTCGATGCTGAACACCATACCTTCCTGCAGGGGTATATCCCCCTTGCTGTTGATATTGGGCAGTTCATGAATCTCCAGACCTACGCCATGACCCAGACCGTGGGTAAAATATCTGCCGTAACCCCGGGACTCAATGTAATCTCGAATTTCTGCATCCAGTTCTTTGCCGGTGATACCGGGTTTAGCCGCTTTCATACCCCGGTACTGGGCTTCCTGTACCACCGTATAGATTTCCCGGTGCCAGGAGTTGGCCATGCCCATGACGATAGTACGGGTGGTGTCCGAATGGTAGCCATTGTACATAGCGCCAAAATCAAAAGTAACAAAGTCGCCCACTTCCACTACCTTGTCCGTAGGCGCTCCGTGGGGCAGGGCACTGCGGTGACCCGAAGCCACGATGGTGTCAAAAGATACACCTTCCGAACCGAGACTGCGCATGTAATATTCCAGCCGAGCTGCCAGTTCCTTTTCCGTCATTCCTGCTTTAATCTCTTTTAGCAGCCGCTCAAAGGCCCCATCCGCGATTTTGGAAGCCTGCCACAGGCTTTCCAGTTCCCGTTCGTCTTTGATGAGACGCAAGGTACGGAGACTGACGCTGACCATCTCCACCGTAGCTGCCAAAGCTGCTTGCAGAGCCTTAGCGTCTTCGTAAGAAAAAGCATCCCCGTCGAATCCGACCTTCTGATGGGCCCCAGCCAGTTCCGCTATGGTTTCCCAGATATTTCCCTTATATTCCTGCACCCGGCAGTACTTCAGCTCGGAGCAGGCCTGGTCGATGTAGCGCCCATCCGTCACCAGAACTGCGATACGGTCGTCTGCGTATAGAATGCTGGAATCCCCCGTAAAACCGGTCAGGTAACGAATAGTATAGACATCCTTGATTGTAATACAGGGCAAGTCGTGTTCTTTCATGAACTTAAATATTTTGCCTATTCGTTCCATAACATTTCATACCTTCTTTAATTAGAAAGATCAGCCGATTATCCTGTCTGCGCACTTGCGGTAATGGCGCAGACACAATGCATCAGATATCTTTCATAAATTATGCCATATTATTTTATCATATAATCGGTAATTATGCTACCATAAATTTTAGCAGATAGCCAGCGGGCCGCCCCTGACGATGAGACTGGCTGTATCGCACTTGAGACAGATAATTCCCGCAGTACAATTACTAAATCTTTCTACGCAAAATGGAGTTGGCCGGAATCTCCTCTTCTGCTTTGCAGGTGAAGATCATCTGGGCATGGGGCACCACGGTGACAGGTTCTCCTTTTTCGTTTCGCATCTCCTGCAACACCAGTGATTTCAGGCTTCCATCAGGACAAAACACTTCTATGGTCTCACCGGCTTTCATGTGGTTACGTTGTTCCACAGTAAGCCTGCCATTTCGCCAGTCCCGTACCAAACCCGTGAATTCGTGGGTCTGAAGGTAGGCGGAGGTTGAATAGTTCTGAGCCATTTCATCCGGTTTGTCCAAAGCAAAGCCTGTTGTATAGGGACGATGGGAGACTTTTTCCAATTCATCCAGCCATTCCGGTTGCACAGCATAGTGCGCCATGTCAGCCCAGCATACGTCGATGGCTCTGCGATACACACTGACCACACTGGCAACATAGTGAGCGCTCTTCATTCGGCCCTCGATCTTAAAGCTGCAGATACCCGCCTCCATCAGTTTGGGCAAGTATGGCAACAGGCAAAGGTCTTTGGAATTCATGATGTAGGTGCCTCGCTCGTCTCCTGCCACGTCATAGACTTGTCCGGGGCGGTTCTTTTCCGTGAGGCTGAATTCCCAGCGGCATACCTGAGCACAGGCTCCCCGGTTACCGTCACGGCCTGTCAGGTAACTGCTGAGCCAGCAGCGGCCCGAGTACGAGATACACATGGCCCCGTGCACAAAAGCTTCCAGTTCCACATCTGTCTTACTGCCGATTTCTTTCATTTCAGCAAAAGAAAGCTCCCGGGCCAGCACTACCCGGCTTGCGCCCATGTTTTCCCAGGCTTTCACGGCAGCCCAGTTGGTTGTGTTGGCCTGGGTGCTCACGTGCAAAGGCATGTTGGGTATTACCTCTTTGGTAACAGCCCAAACGCCAAAGTCCGAAATCAAAAGGGCGTCAGCGCCGGTTTCCTCCAGACTTTTCAGGTATTCCGGCAGGGTATTGATGTCTGCATTGTGGGCAAAAATATTGACTGTTACATAGACTTTTTTATGCAGGCTGTGAGCGAAGGCCACGGCTTCTTTCATCTCTTCTATGGAAAAGTTGCTGGCAAAGGCCCGCAGTCCGAAGAGTTTGCCGCCTAAATATACCGCATCGGCTCCATAAAGAAGGGCCATACGGAGTTTTTCCATATTTCCCGCCGGGGCCAGCAGCTCCGGCTTTACAATCGTTCTCATTGTGATCCTCTATTTGTCGTCCTTATGGATGTCCGCGATAGCCTTCAAGTGTTCCCCATAGGTTTTGGTGAAGCGATGATGACCGTCCTTTTCTGCCACAAAGTACAGGTACTCCGTGACTTCCGGGTTCAGGCAGGCTTTGATGGCATCCATGCCCGGAGACCCGATGGGACCCGGAGGCAGGCCCGGGTTCTGGTAGGTATTGTAAGGACTTTTAATTTTCGTATCTGCTATGGTTACTTCTTCTTTCTGAGTGCCTAACAAATACTGAATCGTGGTGTCCGACTGAATGGGCATATAGATGTGCAACCGTTTCAGGAATACCCCGGCAATACGGGCCTGTTCTTCCGGGAAGACGGCTTCCAGTTCCACCATGGCAGCCAGGTTGATCAGATCCCGGAGGTTCATTTTCCTTTCTTTGGCCTGGGCTGGGATGTTTTCCTTGTTGATTTCCGAATTAAAAGTCCGAACCATGAGGGCCAGTATATCCTTTTCCGACATATCCGGTTCCAAATGGTAAGTAGTTGGATAAATAAAGCCCTCCGCCTTGAAAATAACATCCGGGTTTTTGGTCTCCATATAAGGATACGGCGTATAGTTCCGGGCTGCCTCTTCGAACTTGCGGGCATCCCCCAGACCTTCTGCTTCCAGCTTCCGGGCTGTTTTTACCACGTTAAAGCCTTCCGGCACGGTAAACTTCACATTGTAGGTCTGGCCTTTTGAAAGGATTGTAACGATCTCACTGTTAGACATGCCTCCCTCAATCTCATATCGGCCTGCCTCCAGTTTACCGGCCAGTCCCCGGAGACGAGCTTCCATTCGGAAAGCTTCCGGTGTTTTCACCAGATGTTTTTTGTGGAGCAGGTCCGCGATATCTGCCGTAGTCATCCCCGGTTTGATGGTGACCAGGTAGCGGCGGCCTTTGGCAAACTCTGTGTTATTGCCGGTAAAATGCAACAGCCAATAGGCCCCCAGACCCAGCATTAAGGTAAAAGCGAGTAATAATGGAATGACCCTTTTGAACAACTCCATTACCCCCTTGCCTGTTAATTATACTTCCAAAGCCTCATAAACTTTAACGGCTTTTTCAAACTCTGCGTCAGTAGGAACCTGAATATCCACTTCCCCATTCTCATCTGTCACGATTTTCGCAAGAATAATATTGGGTTCTTCCTCTTCATCCTCCTCCGCATGGTCGTGATCATGAGCGCAACCGCGTTCTTCCCCATATGCATGTTCATGTACGTGGTCGTGACCGCAATCACACTCTCCTTCCTCTTCCTCAAAGATGGCAGGATCCACCTCCAGCAGGGCCACGTAATCGTCCTTACCTACTTTAAACCTGCTTTCTACTACAAAGCAATGCTCCTGCCCTCCCTCATCGGTGAATTCAAAGGTCTCGATAGTTTCTTCTTCCATAACTTCCGCAACATCTTTTTTTGTCATGATGGTTCTCCTCATTTCTTAACTTACGTAATTATCATTATCTTTAAGCTAACTAGCCTGTTCATTATTTGCTTGCTTTTGGCAGAATATTTCAGATATCGTGTTTGCATGTTCAGGTCTTTTCAGAACAGAGAAGAAGATGCTTTCTGTCCTATTCTTACCTCTGCTCCGTCTTTATCACCCGCAACTATTGTAATGCTGTATTTGTTGCGACCCAGCTTCATAGTAGCATTTTTGGCTCCCAGACGGCCATTCTGTACCACAAGATCTCCTTCCATATAACGTATTTCATCACTCCGGAGATTGCCTTCTGTGTAAAAGTATCGCCCTTTCTGCATTTCAAACCAGCCGCTTCCTGTACCCGAGTCGGCCTGGTCTTTACCTTTCACCTGTACTTCTGCCCCCACTACACCGGTGACCCGGTTGTCCGTCAGCTGGGCGGCATCCATATTGTTGCCCAGCAGCACAAAGTCATAGTCTCTGGAAGGAATCTGTAAAAAACCGGTCAGCGCGATAGAGGTTCCGGCTCCCATGGCTGTACCGTTTTTCAGCATCACTCTGCCCCTATCCCAGACAAAACTGCCCTTAACATCGGTAAGCTTTAGCGGCGCCGCATAGATATAATCGCTATGGAAAGAGCCTTCAATTTTCGGTTCCGCAGTGGTTCCCGTCACCTTTCCTAAAAAGCTGACAACAGCATCGTCAAGGTACAGACCTTTGCTCAAGGCCTGCATCTTATAGCCATTGGCAGAAAAATTCAGGTCAAACCCCGGAGGATGAGGGGTACCCCTTCCGCTTTTAATGGTTCCACTAACAGTAACAGGCATGCCGTTCACACTGGCCTGAATAGTCTGAATAGTTGCTGTGTCCCGGTCTGCCAGGAAACTGCCTTCTCCTTCCGTAAAGGGTACGTCAAAAAAGCTGCCTGCCATACGCCTGGGTTTCCCCTCCAGGTTAATGTGCCAGCCGTCTTTATCCTTCGAGGCCGCAATCCTGACGGTGGGCACCTCCCCCGTTGTGATACGGATGTGTTTCAGGTCCGGATATATGGCCAGCACGTCAGGCACTGCTGCGTTTTTTGCTTCCCCTGTGACCCGGGCAGCACCGTTTTCATAATCCATGTTCAGAACCAGATCGCAGTTTCCTTTGCTGGCTATGGCGCTGGCCCGCAGGAGCGGATACTGCTTGAAAGCCATCTGCGCATTGATTTTGTCCATCTGCACCTTTTTTCCGTTAGAACTCAGGTCCAGAAATCCCTCTTTAATTTCAATAAGACCCCGAAAACTGGTGGGCTTTACAGGCTGATCTTCTCTTTTGCCCGTTTCTGTATTTTCCTGGCCCGCCAGCTTCAGCAGGTTCAGAATATCCAACCCCTGACCTTCCACATAGGTTCCGTAAAGCCTGGGATGGTTCAGCACCACGTTGGTAATAGCACTCAGGCCTCCACCCTGTCGCAAAGCGTCAAAAAAATTGACGGAAGCAGTGGCCAGAGGAAGCTCCATCTTCACGTCCCCGTTAGGAGCCTTCCACACCAGATTATGTATTTCCACATCGCCGGCGAATCCGGCATTCATTTTTTCATAGGTAATGGAGCCGGCCACCAGATTCTGCCCGGCCAATTGCTGTTCGGCAAGCCGCGCTGCCGCCCCGCCGCCAAACTTAATAACAAGGGCAATGACAATTAATACTGCCAGAGCCCCTGCCATGATCACTCTTTTCCTTGAAGAAATTCGTTCCACGTTTCTTCACCCGTTCTGTCGGAAAATATATGTAAGAATTTAAAGCAGACTCAGTAGTTCTTTTCCGGTCTGCACAATGTCTACCTGTTGGAAAACGCCTGCACTGCAGCTGCGTAATACTTTATGCTTCCGGTTTGCCGTTGCGGTTACGCAGCATCCTGCTATCCAGATAGTTCTGCAAAATAACCACGGCAGCCATCATATCAATGACCTTGCGCCGTTTCTTACGCTGCAGATCCGCGTCAACAAGCACCCGTTCCGCTGCCACAGTAGAAAGACGTTCGTCCCACAACACAACAGCAGCACCGGTAAAACGACTGCGCAGTTCTTCCGCAAAGACTTCTGAAAGCTTTGCCCTTTCACCGATGGTCCCGTTCATATTTTTGGGATACCCAAGGACGATTTCCTCCACTTCCCATTGGGCAATAAGCTCACCAATCCGGGCAAAGTCCCTTTCCGGAGATGTCCTTCGTATGGTCTCCACACCGTTGGCAATCAACCCCGTCAGGTCGCTGACCGCCACACCGATGGTCCGGCTTCCCAAATCCAGAGACATGATCCTCATACTGGCGCCACACCTACTTCTGAATCAATGCCAGATAGCTTTCCAGCAGGGCTTCTACCAGTTCATACCGCTCATACTGACGTAACTTGTTACGGGCATCTTTATAACTGGTAATATAGGTTGGATCACCGGAGAGCAGATAGCCTACCAGCTGATCTTTGGGATTATATCCTTTTTCATTTAACGCTTCACAAACCTCACGTACAGTCTGCTCTACCGGAGCCTTTTGACGGTCTCTTTTAAACATCATGGTTTCCTGGGATACATTTGCCATATTTATCACTCCTTTTTCAGTTCATTGACAGGTTAAACCTGTCTGCTTATAGACGCATGCTATTTTAATTTGAATGAACGTTAAGATTAATTGCCTTATTTGTATTGTACCACATTTTGTATGCTATAAGGCGATTTTCTTAACATTTTCACTAAAATTTTACTAAACCGCAAGATTCATTTCCTTCTGCACATATAGGCAAAGGGGCAACTGGAGCAATGTTCTGTCCTCAGCGCAAAATCCTCTTCCGTTTTCTTTCCGGCAATCTCCCAGCAGACCTCAAGTATCTCCTGCCGGTAATCTTTTTCTGGCAATACCCGACAGCTTCGGTCGCGCAAGTAATGCAGCGCTGCTTTCGTCACTTTCCGTGCAGTCTTCCCGCGCAGCTGCAACAGGTGTTCCAGAGCCATTTTGTACAGGGCCAGCTGCCAGGCATAGCCTTTCTTCATTTCAGTATCCTTCGGCGGCTGCCCGGATTTATAATCAATAATCTCCAGCCCGCCATCGGAGTCTTCTGCAATTACGTCAATGAAGCCAGAAATCGTACATCTGAAATCTTCATCCACCAGCAGCATCTGGAATCCGTATTCCGCAAACACCTGCTTTTTTGAAAACGACCGGTACAAATCAGACTGCAGATACTCCTTCAGCATGGTTTCCCCGTCTTTTGCCAGATCAAAACGTCCTCCCGCCAGTTCCGCCACTGCCATCTCGTAAAAGGCGCGCCAGACCTGCTCATCTTCTGCAAACCGGTTTTCCATTCGCCATTTGGCGTATTGCTCCAGAACGTTATGTACCAGGCTCCCCAATACATCCGGCGGCAGTCTTTTTCCCTGTTTCTCCCGGACATCTAAAGGTGGGATGGCTTCAATAAACTGATAATAATATCTGCGCGGACAATCCACATAGTTCTGCAGGGAAGAAGCAGAAAACCGATTCATGGCCCGGCCTCCGTAGCACTCCATTGGCTCAATGTTCCGCAGCAGGATGTCTTTTATATCATCCGAAATATCTGCCGCCGGACCGGGCAGGATCTTTACATCTTGTACTACAGACGGGTTCACCGTTATGTCTTTCCTCTCGATACCATCGTATTTCTCTTTCAGGTTTTGTTCTATCCAGTTCAGCCAGTGATTAGCTGCAGAAGGTGCTTTCGTCTTTTTACGACAGCCCGACAGAATCAGCCTGTCTTTCGCCCGGGTCATGGCTACATAGAGTAGTCTGATTTTCTCTTCCCGCTCTTTTCCTGCATTATCTTCCCTGATTTTTTTCAATACTTCACTGGGAATCAGCGTCCCATCCTCATCCAGGAAGGAAATGCCCAACCCCAGGGAAGGATGCCAGGCTGCTTTCCGGGAATCCGTTTTAAAAGCTGTGTCCAAAAAAGGTATGGCTACCAATGGAAACTCCAGTCCCTTTGATTTATGTACCGTGAGTACCTGAACCACATCCTCCGCAACAACGGTGGCCGCAGCTTCCCGATCCTTTCCTGCCTGCAGCTTGGTCATGCGGGTCACAAAATCCTGCAGGGTTCCCTGTTTCTGTACACTGAATTCATTGGCCAAACGGAAAAACTTGTACATATTTGCCAGTTGCCCTTCTCCGTCAGGCTGCAATGCCAGTACAGCCTCCGGATGCAGCACTTTTTGCATTTCCCTGCAGAAATCCGGCAGGTTCAGCGTGTTACCGGCAGCCAGCAACTTGCGAAGAACTGTTACGGCCCGTTTCACAGCCTTTTCTTGCGTATCGTTTAATGTTATGCTGGCCCGCTGCAAATAGTCCCATAAAGATACAGGGGTTTTAGAAGCTGAATGAGCAGTTGAAGGAGACGAAGTCATGGGCTCCGTATCAATGTCGGAAGACAAGGACACTTTAACAGATTCTGTATCAGCTGCCATCAATGCCAGATGAATCCGGGTCAGCGTAGCATCATCCAGTCCCATATATACAGAGCGAAGAATACCGGACAGATTCAGATTGTCATGAGGATTCATAATAAAGGAAAGGATGTTCAGCAGATCCTGCACTTCCATGCAGTCATAAAAGCCGCGGCCGTCTACCACTGCATAGGGTACCCCATTCCGCCTCAGGGCATCCGTCAGCAGGGCAACATGGTTCATGTTCTGCAGCAGGACAGCCATGTCCCGGTACGGCAACCCTTCCCTGTGTAAGACTGCAAGACGACCTGCCAGCCGGTCCGTTTCTGCCTGACGGGCCTCTATTCCGGTAATCTCTTTTCCATTGTAATGATGTATGTAAAATTCCGGTTTTATCTCTGTCTGACGGTGGGGCAGCAGTGCTTCGTAATACACGTCCTGTGCCGGTGAACTGCCCATGAGATTTGGGAACAAATTATTACAAAGCTGCAGCACAGTATCCACAGTCCTGAAATTGTCGTTGAGACAGATAAGTTCACCTCCAGTAACTGCTATCTCATTCCGGACTCTGGCAAACACACTGACATCCGCCCCCCGGAAACGGTAGATGGACTGTTTGGCATCCCCTACCACAAATAAGCGGTTATCTGTCAGTTTTTCCTTATTACCGCCACACAGCAGATAGATAAGCTGACACTGCCGTTCATTCGTATCCTGAAACTCATCTACCATGATATACCGGTACTGCCGCCTGCATTTCGCCAACACATCGGGATGGTTTTCCAGCAGCGACAGGGCCATTTCTTCCAAATCATCAAAACCAAGGAGCCCCTTTTCCTGTTTTCTATTTTTAATATTCTGTTGCATGGCCAGAAGATAGGCTTCCCAGTCCGGCGCCAGGGAAAGGGCCTTTTGGCAAAGAGGTTTGGAAAGCACAATATCCAGGCTTGTTTTGACAGCATCTATGGCGTCCTTATTTTTGCCTTTACGTTGCAGCCCTTTGCCGAGAGCTTGCAGGTATTGGGTGTTTTCCTGTTGAGTCAAGTCCCCTAACGCGCTTCGGATCCTCTCCAGTTCATTCTCCAGCAGGGCCCGGTTGGCAGGAGCGCAGGCAACCGCAAACTCCTGTGTGAACCGAGCCTTCAGTCTTTCTGCTTCCCGATCCGTTTCTGCTAAGGTTTCTTTGTACTTCTGAGTCAGTGTCCCCTCCTCAAAAGAAAAACCTTTCTGCAAAAAATATACTGTCTGTTCCAGCAGACTGCTGCTGCCATATTCATCACAAAGACGACAGGCTGCCGGATCCTTTTCATGAAGCAGACGACGGAGCCTGTTCCTGACTTCTGTATTCACGAACTCGTCATGATCGGTTTCTTCCATTACCACAAAGCCGGGGTCCAGGCTGCATTCTACCGGGTTGGCCCTGAGCAGACTGCTGCAGAAGCTGTGGATGGTACCGATTTGTGCCTGATGCAGTCCTTTCAGCTGCTGTTCCCAATAGGCACGTTCCTGACCGAATGCCACTTGCTTTTCTATTCCTTTGCGTATTCTGTCACGCATTTCAGCCGCAGCTTTACGGGTAAACGTAACGGCCAGTATCTCACGGGGCAGTACCGTATCCTCCCGACGGGCAGCTCCCCGGCTGATAAGATACAGGAAACGCTGCACCAGCACCCGGGTCTTGCCGCTGCCTGCGCCGGCTGAGACAACCACATTCTTATTTATACAGTGAATCGCCCTGTCCTGTGCAGGTGTAAACGCTAATTCAGACATGGCTCTCCTCCTCGTCAGAATCCGGCAGTACGATGCGCCAGCGGCAGATCTTCGCTGCCGGACAGAAAGCATCACAGCCCGGAGACGGCGCAGGCTTATAGTTTCCCTGACTAATGCCCTTAAAAATTTCTGCCAGTACCTGCTCCATTCTTTCCTGCAAAACGTGTATATCGGTGAGAGCAGTCTTGCTGCCTTGCTCATCCGTCACTTCCGAATAGGTTTTCCAAGGCAGAGCCGGACCCTTTGCATCTTCAAACAGAAAGCTCTCTTTCCGTTCCCCGTCTTTCAGCGCATAGTAACCACCGCCGATGACGTCAGCGCCTGCCCGGGCGGATATGGTTCCGTCTTTCTGAACAGCCACCATTCTATCCTCCTGGGCAGTTATCGTTTGGCCCGTCTGAACACTTCCCTGCGCGTTCAGAATCCTGTCAGCCGCCAGGATGTACAGGGGCAACTGCAGGTCTGTATCTAGAAACGCTGCTTTCTTTGGCGCACCGCCGCTTTTGTAATCTGTAATGTAGTATGTGTTCCCTGCCCTGTCGATCCGGTCTATCTTGCCATTCAGCAAAATCCGCCGGCCATTGATGTTCATAGTTACCAGTTCCCTTTCCTTTCGGCCGAATTCCTTTTCCGTACAAACAGGCCGCAGCTCTCCCGTTTCGCTGTAAAAAATCTCACTGCCCAGCCAGCGGTGCAGCAAAATCCGCTGCAGTTCTTTATCGTGCTGCCAGAAATCCCCCGCATACAACCGGCCCAGTTCCGCAAACTCCTGCCATGTTCCGTCAAAGATCGTATCCAGTTCTGCCTGCAGCTCCCCCCGCCGGGCAGCCTGCAACGGTTCCCCCAAATGGTTTTGGATAAACTTTTCCAGTACTTTGTGGAGCAAATCGCCCCGTTGCATGGGATTCAGGTCTTCTTCCGCCTCTTCCGCGGACTTCTGCTGCCACACATAACTCACCAGGAATTTAAAGGGGCAGCCACGGTACGTTTCCAGCTTAGAAGCACTGAACCGGGTTCCTATCTGCTGATCTGCCCTTTTCAGCAGGTCAGATCCTGACAGATTCCCGTTCCAGTTCATTTCATTTCCGATTCGTTTCCAATCGCTGTATCCGGCTTCCGGGACTCCCGGCGCCAGCTGCTGCAAAAAAGCAGCCTGCCCTGTCCGGGCCAGAGTCAGTTCCAGTTCCTCCCGGGACAGACTTTCTTCAACTTTTAACGGCGCTGTTTTATCCTGCACCTGCAGGTTTGTAAACAGGGACTGCAATTCTCCGATATAAGGTGAGGCATTTTGTTCTTCATCTGTAAAAAAGGTCAGCACGAGACGTTCCCTCGCCGCGGCGCAAACATTGGCAAAAAAGCGGATATCCTCCCGGTATCCGTCAGCGGAAGAAGGCAGAGAAATCCCCAGCGCTGCCAGATCCGCCCGTTCACTGTCATTGTAAATCCAGTTTTCATATTTTAAGAAAGGAAATTCATTTTCCCGCAAGCCCATCACATAGACCTGCCGAAAGGCTGCCTCTTCCAGATTCACTGCCGATACTACAGCAATGCCTTCCTGGTTTTCCGGTTGCAGGTTGAGGGACACGTTTTCTGCTGCTTCATTCAGCATTTCCGCAAACCGGGTGCAGGATATTTTTCTGTTTTCCCAGCCGCACAGAAGGTAATCCTGAGGCAGGTTCTGCAACAGAGAAGTCAAAGCTTCCACTGCACAGACAATGTTTTTAAATTCTGTCAGAGTAAGCTGCCCGTCTTTATATAGCTGTCCCGTTTTATCCGGTAAGCCCATCGCTGACAGGACGCCAAGGATCTGCTCACAGTATATCTGCACGGATGCTTCCGGCAGTATTTTTTCAGTGTCATCCCACAGCTGTTGCAGAAGCTGGCAGCGGGTTTCACGCATTACGTCTTCCAAAAGCTTTTTGTAATCTGTATAGTAACGGGTACGGGCAAGCTTCACCACAGCTTCTGTGGAGAAACCGAGAACGATGCGCTGCAGAGGCTGGGTCAAAAAGGCGATCCAGCTTTCTGCTTTCTCCCGGCCATATAAAGGTACCGAAGATAATAAGGAGGAAATATAACGAAACACCGGGTTGGCAGTCAGGGTCGCGCTGCCCGGAATCTGGGCCGGAATACCATATTCATCGCACATTGCACGTATACCGCTGTAGTCTTCCAGGCGACGTACAACCACCGCTACTTCTTCCGGTTTTACTTTCTGGTCCCGCAACAGCGTTTTGATATCACGTAACACCGCCCGCATTTCCCCCATGCGGTCAGCCGTCTGCCAAATTTCAACTCCTGCATCTGCCGGAATACGCCTGGCTTCCGGATGACGAAGGGACGCCACAATATGCTGCAGGGAAGGCTTTCTTTCAATATTGGCAGGCGGCAGAAGTTCCGGCACGGCCTGCCCCATCAATTCCCCATAGGTAAACTCCGTGACCCCATACAGTTCGGGCCGGTTGCCTTCATAGGGCAAAGCGACCCATACATCGCAGCACTCGCTCAGAGAGCGGATCATAGAAAGCTGCAACGCGTCAAACTGATAGAACCCCATAATACACAATGTGTTCCATTTCAGTCCGTCGCCTGACTTCAGCATTTTGTTCAGTTCTTCTGCAGCCAGCCGGTACATGCCCGCCACATCATACACATCATGAGATATCAGATAGCGGATATATTCCCCATAAATCTCCGCGATCTCCCTGTCTTTCTGCCTGTATGCGGCAGAACGCCCGTCCCAGTGATTAAATGCGGTTGCAACCTCTTCCGGTGAAGCCCCGCAGCTGCCCAACTGATCCATTAAAGAAGTAACCGAGCGGAGAAAGCCTTTTTTGGCAAGCAGTTTTTCAAAGTAAGGGAGCTTTCCCTTTTCCTGTAACGCTTCCAGTATGCTTTCCACGATCAGTTCCTGTTCCTTACGGCTGATCCGGCGCACACGGATCCGTCCGCACTGCCTCAGGATATCGTTGGCAAGATAGTCAAAATTG
>CAJODT010000009.1:53320-59629 GCA_905233365.1 uncultured Succiniclasticum sp. | reverse complement strand
CCTTCGCCGGTATACAGCATATACGGCAGTTTTTCCAGATCCAGCCCGTCCAGCATGGTATGCATGTCTTCCAGGGTGGTCAGGCTTACGCCCTTATCGCCGGGTTTTTCGGCATCTTTTACGTCAACACCGGCCAGGGTTGCGCTGTCAACGCGAACATGGTAAACCGTGCTGCCTTTGGAAATTTCAAATTTCAGCAGTTCGTTGTTTTCCTGCGGTTCGGTGAGATCGCATGCCTGCGCGATACCCCAGGGTTCGTGAACGTATCCATTCACCGTGCTCCCGCGCAGGTAGTCACCCATGCCAGGATAATCATCCGTCGGCAGGATGTCTTTCCATTTACGCAGCGTGTAAATGGGGTCGAAGGTAATGCCTTCATAGTTTTTGGTGTACATCATCTTGTCAAAAGGCTTGCCTTTTAACAGTTCGTTACAGGCCGCCACCCATTCTTCCGGAGTGGGGACTGTAAACTCATCAAACGGAACATCCGGGTAAGACGCGTTCTGTTCGGACTTACGCAGAAGTTCTTCCAACTCCTTGTCAGTCATCGGCTTGGATTTGGACTGCTCGATGTTGGTTTCTTCAGCCATAAACAATTTACCTCCTCATTAGATTTTGGAATCATCGGTCAATAATCCGTCCATACTGCTTGTTCAAATTTTCCCGTTCTTCGTTGTCGTCGCTCGACGCAGCTACGGCTGCGACTCACTCCTCCGCCTCGTCCGGAAAAATTTGTCCTGCGCATTATGACCAGATTATTTCCCTCCAATTCCTTTTTGATTCTCCTTCCGGGAGATGCGCCCGGTCGCTGAATCTATGTAAAACCATCCGTCGCCGGATGGATGTTACCCAATAAAAAAACCTGCTCGTGTGAGAGTGATCACTGCCGCTGCCATCGGTCCGCCTCCCTTTCCCTTCTGAGCCGTGCGTGATAACAAAGTGTCCGGCTCTGTTATCGCGCACGTTAATTCGGAAGGTTTGAGAATGGCAAATCATTATATGACGGTTGTCCAGGCCGTTATATAAACTACATTAAAAAACGCCTTTTCGTTATCGAAAAGACGGTTTGAAGGCAGCTGCCAGCCAAGGCTACGCAGTCATCTCCTCCCCGTCGCTCGCGGGTCAAGAAATGGGTTCCATACAGGCAGTTCTTCTGACTTGGATTCATCGCTCGCTTCGCCTTCCCAAAACCTGACGTTTCAGTGACATCTGTGAAGTTCGCTCCCCCTTACAGCGGCGGGACCGCGCCGGACTTGCACCGGACTTCTCTGTTGGGCCCAGGTGGGCACCTGTATAGTACACGGTATTAAGTTGTTTTATAACACTCTTCACCGGAAACCAGAGGATTTGAGTTGAAACCTGACCGGTTTCCCTGTCCAATAATATAATAATAATTATCATTAAGAATGTCAAGTTATTTATTATTTTTTATCATAAGATTTTTATTTTTACTTGTTAATAATAATCAATATCAAATCCAGGTAATTATCCGCAGAATTTTTGTTCATCGCACTATACGCTATTGTTCCTGCTGTACTTTTTTGTAATATATCATTGCCTAATCGCAGGCTTTCTGATAGAATATACTTACTAAGGTAGTAATTGTTATCATCAACCAACTCTCACAATCCAACAGAAAAGGAGCCTGAGTTATGAAAAAAGACCTGAAAGCTGTCTGCGCCTTATCCCTTACCGGCCTGTTACTGTTCTCCCTCAGCGGCTGCGGCGGCGGGCAGAAAGCGCCCTCACAACCCACCAGCAAGAAGC
The DNA here is from genome assembly GCA_905233365.1 of uncultured Succiniclasticum sp. Lineage (GTDB taxonomy): Bacteria > Bacillota > Negativicutes > Acidaminococcales > Acidaminococcaceae > Succiniclasticum. Next base: position 57,862 of record CAJODT010000009.1, on the reverse strand, counting down.
TGACCGTGTACTGGGGCGCGTTGGAAGACTACATGGCGGCGGATGTGGCTGCCTTTGAAAAAGCAACCGGGATCAAGGTGACAGCCGTGCGCATGTCCTCTGGTGAAACCCTGCAGCGGCTGAAAGAGGAAAAGAACGCGCCGAAAGCATCCGTCTGGTTCGGCGGCCCGGCAGACGGCCAGATCCAGGCCAAAGCAGACGGTCTGCTGGAAAAATACGTATCCCCTAACGCAAAAATAATCCCCGATCAGTTTAAAGATGCCGACGGCTTCTGGACAGGCGTCTATGTAGGCTATCTGGGTTTTGCCTCCAACGGGAAACTGTTAAAAGAAAAGAATCTGGAACCTCCTAAAAGCTGGAACGACCTGCTGAAACCAGAATACCAGGGCCAGATCGTCATGCCCAACCCCAAAACCTCGGGTACCGGGTACACCCTGCTGGCTTCCATGTTCCAGCTGCGGGGCGAGGAAGACGCGCTGGATTATATGAAGAAACTGGACAAGCAGATAAAGAACTACCAGAAATCCGGCTCCGCCCCGGCAAAAATGGCAGGCCAGGGCGAATGCATGGTCGGCATCTCCTTCCTGCATGACGCCATCAAATTCCGGGAAGGCGGAATGAAAGACCTGATCCTCACCTATCCTGTGGAAGGCACGGGGTACGAAGTGGGCGCCGTATCGCTGATCAAAGGCGGACCGGACCAGGATGCGGCCAAACTGTTCATCGACTGGTGCCTGACGGCCAAAGCACAGGAAATCGGCCAGACGGTAGGCTCCTACCAGTTCCTGACCCACCCCCATGCCAAACCGCCCCAACAGGCCGACGAACTGAGCGGCACCAAGCTGATCAAGTACAACTTCCTGTGGGCAGGCAGACACAGGAACGAAGTGGTTTACAAATGGGAAAAGGCAATTGGTAAATAAGGCAAAGACACCGGACATGATCCCATTGTCATTACGTTAAGGCATAAAAAATCCCCCTGTTAATTTGCGAAAAATTGACAGGGGGATTTCTATATTATATTCTTATAATTTATTTCCGTTTTCAGTGCTTCACGCTCTTTTCTTCCTGCTGCATGTCTTCCAGCACCGCCACCAGGGCCAGCTTCGCTTCCTCCAGCCGGTCAAGGTCGTAGATGATATCCCTCACCAGGAAATCCTTCGTGCTGACCGTGTTGCTGATGCTGTCGATCACCTCGTCCATCCGTTTCAGTACGCCGTACAGAATATCCTTGCGCGTCACGTCCCGGTTTACTTCCATTATAATTGCCTCCTCTCGTATTTTTATTGTTCCTGCTCTTTTTGCAGATACGCTTCAAATTCCGCTTGGGGCAGCGGGCGGGAATAATAGTAGCCCTGGATGTAGTCGCAGCCCATGCCCCGCAGCCGTTCCACCTGCTCCGCGGTTTCCACCCCTTCCGCCACCAGTTTCAGGTTCAGCATCTTACCCATCATCACCGCAAATTTCAGCGCACTGTTATCCGCCGCCGGGTCATCCTTCCGTACCAGGCTCATATCCAGCTTCAGCACGTCCAGGGTCAGCTCATTCAGCGTGGCAATAGACGAATAGCCGCTGCCAAAGTCGTCCAGCTCGATAACAAAGCCCGCATCGTGTAAATCCTTTACTATTTTTTCCAGCCTGGCGGGGTCGTCGGAAATCGTCGATTCCGTCACCTCAATGTGCAACAGGTCGCGTTCCAGATTGTATTTATTAACCAATGCTATAATTTTCGCCACAATGTCCGGCACATCAAAATCCTTCCGGGACATATTTACCGACAAGGGGATCGCCGGCAGACCTTTATCCTTCCAGCTGCGCAGGGCGATACAGGCTTCTTCCCAGATATAAAAGTCCATCCGGGCAATGAAGCCGTTTTCCTCAAAGAGCGGGATGAACTCGCCCGGGTTCATAAAGCCCCGTTCCGGATGGATCCAGCGCACCAACACCTCCGCTCCGCCCGTCCGGTCCGTATGCAGGGAGTGCTTTGGCTGGAAATAGGGCTTGAACTGATGCCCGTTCAGGGCTTTCTCCATGTTTTCCAGGATGAAGTGCCTCTTCTTGGCCTGTTCCATCATCTTTTCGTCATAATGCACCACGTTGGAACCGTACTGGTTTTTAATATGTTCCACCGACATCATGATCCGGTCGCACATCTTGGACATGGAAAGGCCCTGTGAATTTTCGTCATACACGCCGTACTTGATGCTGACCGGATAGAAGAAATCCTGTTCCACGGCCTTCTGCAGCCGGTTCAGCCAGGCGCCGTCCGGCTGCTTTTTAATCAGGAAAGCAAAGGTGTCCTCCGACAGCCGGCCATGGGCCGCACAGTCTGGAATATACTGATGCAGCATATCCACCAGCTCCTGCAGCATGGCATTACACTTCTGGGTACTGTACCGCTCGTTCAGCACTTTGAAATGTTCCAGGTAGGTACACAGGACGGTATAGGATCCTTTTTCGGCCCCGTTCATGACGCTGTCCGCGTGCTCAAAAAAGTAATCTCTCTTGTACAGGCCGCTGACCGCGTCCCGTTCCCGGAAATCCTTGTTGCTCCCGATCACAAAAATAATATGCATCAGCTGCCGCAAAAACATAATGGCGATGATGATGAAGCAGGCGTCGATCCCGTATTCCAGTTTTTCGATCCGGCTGGCCAGTCGCTGGGAGTATTCCTCTGCCAGCGATACCGTCTTGTCTGCCAGAACAAAATGGTCTTCGCTTAAATATAACAGCTCGTCCCGGACACCGGTATGCCCGTAACGGAAATCGGCAATTTTAGCACGGATTGTATTCCAGACGGCGATCGTATCGCTGAGGTTCTTCTGATACTCCTCGTCCTCCAGCGAAATAAGTCTGAGCTCTTTACTTCCGTCCCGCAGGCCCAGCACGATCCTGTTGATCCGATCCTCCAGCACCTGATTGGTAAAGCCTTCCATCTCCAGCTTTACCAGCCTTTGGGTACCGCCCCTCATGATCCCGGCATAGTTCACTACCCTGGCTGTTCCCTGCAGATGGCGGATATCTATCATCATCAGTGCCACCAGCCCGATCAGGATCACCAGAACCGCCGCCAATACGTACCGTTCATACTTTTTTATGCTGTCCTGCTGTTCCGCAGATTTCAGCAGCGACAGAATCTCGTCCATTACTTTCCGCCCCCTTGTGCGTCTCTGTTCACGTTCGCGTATTTATAAAGCATTCTCGCTCCAATTATCAATAATAATTATTATTAAACTGCTTTTGTTGATAATATATCACATCAACTCATAATTTACAATTTATTTTTCGTACGGCAGGTATTCGGCGTCACTGCGGCTGAAATATTACGATTCGTTCGCTAAAGCTCATTGCTTTTCAAAATTAATCCCAAAAGTCTATTGACAATCTTATCAGGAATAATTATAATTAAAATAACAAATCAAATGATAGCTTTTGAGCCAAAGCTCAGATACAACCCCTCATCCTTCTTCTTCACCTTTTAAACAGCAAGACGGAAAGCCCGCATTGGACCATGCGGGCTTTTCGTATAGTATTTCAAAATTGAGGAGGTGAAAACGCCTTATGCAAAATACTACAGATACACAGAACGAAAGCGGCAGCTTTTTCAGCCTTACCGTAAAGTTCCTTCTTATTTTTGTTATCTTAATTGCCAGCATGGTGCTTTCCGTTAAATTCGGTTCCGTAGACGTAACGGTTTCGGAAATCATGCACGAAATCAGTATCATGCTTTCCACAGGTCATCCCGGCGATTCGTCAAATTCCATGATCCTGTGGCAGATCCGTATCCCCCGTACCATTTTTGCCGCGCTCTGCGGCATGGGGCTCTCCCTTTGCGGTATGGTATTACAGACCATGACCCGGAACGATCTGGCCGACCCCTATGTATTGGGCGTATCCTCCGGCGCAAGTACCGGTGCGGTCATCGCCATCATCTGGGGCTGGTTTATGTTTTTTGGTAACTATAACGTTTCCGCCGGCGCCTTTATCGGCGCGGCCATCTCCACTTTTGTGGTGACCATGGCGGCAGGCCGGAGTTCCAACCCCATCCGTCTGGTACTGGTGGGCATGGGTGTTTCCGCCATGTTCAGCGCTTTGACCATGATGATCATCTACGGGGCCAAGCATGAAGCACAGGTCCGCAGTGCCATGTTCTGGCTGTTGGGCAGCCTTTCCGGCATCCAGTGGGGCGACCTGCTGGTCATCGCCATCACCGTTGCGGTCATGGCCCTCATCGTCTGGGCCGTCCGGGCAGACCTGGACCTGATGCTGTTAGGCGAAGGCGAAGCAGAGTACCTGGGCATCAACATGAAACGCATGCAGTTGTTCGTCATCGTCCTTTCCTCTGCCGTGGTAGCCCTGTTGGTCTCCAAAGCGGGCATCATCGGCTTCGTCGGATTGATCACCCCCCATATGGCCAGAGACGTCTGCGGCCCCACCCACGGAAAACTCGTTGTATTCTCCTCTGTCATCGGAGCGTTAGTCATGGTCTGGGCCGACGTCCTGTCCCGGGCTCTCTTCGCTCCGGAGGAAATACCCATCGGC
>CAJODT010000009.1:0-53311 GCA_905233365.1 uncultured Succiniclasticum sp. | reverse complement strand
CTGACGTCCATCGTGGGCGCACCCATTTTCCTGTGGATTGTAACACACCGTTACGGGGAGGAACAGTCATGAGCATCTTATCGGTTAAAAATCTGTCCTACCGCGTAGGCGAAAAAGAAATACTGCACGATATCTCCTTTGACGTGGAAGAAGGCAGCATGACCTGCATCGTAGGCCCCAACGGCTGCGGCAAGTCCACCCTGCTTTCCCACATTTCCCGCAAGTTGCCCAGTAAGATGAATATCTATTATAAAGGAAAAGAAATAGAAGAGATCCCCCGCAAGGAATACGCCCGGAAAGTAGCCGTCATGGTACAGCAGGGCATGGGCATGGTGGGCGAGCTCCATGCGGAAGAAGTGGTGCTGATGGGGCGTTACCCCTTCAAAGAACGCTTCCGGGATTACAGCAAGCATGATTTTGAAATCGTGCGCCGTGTTATGGAAGAAACCGGTGCCATGCCCCTGCAGGGGGAAGAAATGCGGCACATGAGCGGCGGCGAGAAACAGCGGGTGCTGATCGCCAAAGCCTTTGCCCAGGAACCGCAGCTACTGCTGATGGACGAGCCTACGAACCATCTGGACGTCAAATATAAACTGCAGCTGATGGAAAATCTCAAAGCATTCCATCAGCACGGAACCGTCGTCGTGGTGCTCCACGACCTGTCTCTGGCTGCCCGCTACTGCGACCATGTGGTGCTGATGAAAAAAGGCCGCCTGATCGAAAAAGGCCGGACGGAAGATATCCTGACGCCGGAAAAGCTGGGGGAAACCTTTGAAGTACCGTTCCACTCTGCCGTGCATGACGGGAAGAGATACTTGTATTGTTAGCATTTTAATTATAATATGCCGGAATAAACCGGCAACAAGGAGGACACTATGGCAAACAGCAAACTGAAAAAAGCAGTGGCAGCTTTTCTGATGGCTGCATCCGTAACCGCAATGGTCGCAGGCTGCGGCAGCGGCGATAAGAAAGCCCCGGAGAAAAAAGCGGAACCCGCAAAGACAGCTATCACCTGGACGGAAACCCTCGATGGCAAAAAGGTAGAAATGAAGATGACCGCCGTTCCCAAACACGCGGTATCCATGTCCTTTGCCACCACGGAAATGATGCTGGCCCTGGGCCTGCAGGACCAGATGGCAGGCACGGCGTTTAAGGAAGAGGAAATCTATCCGCCCCTGGCAGAAGCATATAAGAAGGTTCCCGTATTAGCGGAAAAATGGCCTTCCTATGAAAAGCTCATGTCTGTAAAACCGGACTTCGTCACCGGCTGGGAAACCGCCTTCACCAAACGGGCTATTCCCGCAGAAAAACTGACCTCCCAGAACATCCCCATCTTTGTTCCAGACTCCATGCAGGACACCAAAGCGGACCTGGAAGCCAACTTTAAGGATATGCTGGAATACGGACGGATCTTCGGTAAGGAAGATAACGCGAAAAAGTGGGTAGACGGCCAGAAGAAGAAACTGGCGGACGTGCAGGCTAAGCTGAAAGACCTGCCCAAAGTGAAAGCCTTCATCTTTGACAGCGACGACGGTCAGCCCTTCACCGCCTTTGAAGGCTACACCACCAACGTACTGAAGCTCATCGGCGTAGAAAACGTAATGGCAGGCCAGAACGTGGACAAAACCTGGGCCAAGACCACCTGGGAAGCGTTCGTGAAAGCGAATCCCGATTACATCATCATCTGCGACTACTCTGCCAGCGACCGTAACGACGACGACTTCAAGCAGAAAATCGAAAAGATGAAAGCCAATCCGCAGCTGGCCAGCGTAAAGGCCATCAAAGAAAACCATTTCATCAAAGTCAAGCTGAGCGAAATCTGCCCCGGCGTGCGTACTGTTGACGCGCTGGAACGCATGGCGAAAGCAATGCATCCGGAACTGAAATAGCCTGTTGTAACAACACGCTTTGTGCTATATAATAAAAGCAACAAGGAGGTGTTTTTATGGAATTGACAATTTTTTCACCCTTGGCCAGACTGTTAGGTGAAGGCATGATGGGCGTGGTAAAGGCAATTTTACTGCTGGTGCTCGCGTACTTTATCGCGTCTGCTGTCCGGAGTATGCTGAAAGCGCTGCTGAACAAGACCGGCTTCTGCAAATCCCAGGAAGATGGGCCCAAACGGGACAGCATCATCGAATACATTGGTGATATCGCCTACCTGTTCGTAATGCTGCTGTTCGTACCGGGTATCTTCTCCGCATTGGGCGCTTCCTCGATCGCCACGCCGATCCTGGACATGATGCGTTCCATCTGGGGTTTTCTGCCTAACCTGTTAGGCGCGGGCATTATTTTAATGTTGGGCAACCTGGTGGCCAAACTGATCCGCCAGTTGCTGGCCCCCGCATTAAGAAAAGCCAATGTAGACAAGCTGCAGGAAAAGCTGGGCTGTGAAGCCGCGACCGGTGCCAGCCTGTCCGAAACCCTGGCCTATCTGGTCTATGTGCTGATCCTGATTCCCATCATTATTGCCGCGTTGCAGGTACTGAAGCTGGATGTACTGACAGCCCCAGCAACCGCCATGCTGGAAGAAATCCTCACCTACATCCCGCTGGTGGCGGCTGCCCTGTTCGTAGCCAGTCTGGGCGTGGTGTTAGGCAAACTGGTAAGCCAGATCGTAACCCGTCTTATTGCCGCTTCCGGCGCGGACGAAAAGGTAAAAGAATTTATCGGCGAAACTTCCTATAAATTCAGTCTGTCCGGCATCGTGGGCTCTATCATCAACGGCGTCATCGTTATCCTCTTTACGGTACAGGGCGTCAATCTGCTGAAGCTGGATATTCTTACCAAAGTAGGTACGGCGATCATTGCTTACCTGCCCAATATCCTGGCAGCAGTGCTGGTCATGGCCGCCGCATGGATCGGCTCCGCTGCAGCGCAACGCGCTTTCGAAAAGAACGGCTTCACCTGCTGCGCGACCTTCATCCGGGGCCTGATCCTTGTCATTGCAGGCTTCATGATCCTGAGCCAACTGGGTATTGCAGTATCCATTGTTAACGAAGCGTTCATCATCATCCTCACCGGCGCAGCGCTGGCCTTTGCCATTGCCTTCGGTATCGGCGGGGCAGACATTGTAAAGAAATATCTGGCAAAGAAAGCGCTGGAAAACTGCTGCGATGCAAAAGAAGAAGCGAAAGCTGAATCAAGAGAAAAAGTGAAAGCGGACGCAAAGGAAGAAGAGGCGAAGCAGTAAAACATGAAACTGATATAAATTCAGTTACACCTAAACTGAAACATGTGCTTATCACTTGAAAACAAAAAGAACGGTTGTCAATTTTTGGCATCCGTTCTTTTTTCACTATTTTGTAATTATAAGCTGGCACTGATTAAAACCGGAAAGCCTGCTGTCAATCTACGCATAGCTCCGCTTCAATTGCTCACTCTATTCCTTTCAGTTTCTTCTTGTTCTCATACATGTGCACATCCGCTCGCCTGAAAACCGCAGCAACGTTCATATCGTGATCGTATTTCGCCGTGCCGCCGGCAATCACGACTCCGCAAGCAGCAACATTTTTTTCATTGTGTTCAGCAATCATTCCCATCAGGCTGTCAATATTCTCAAAATCATCGCCCTGAGAAATTACTGCAAACTCATCGCCGCCAATGCGGAAGACCGGGCTGTGTTTGAAAACGTTGCAGATGATCTGACAGGCCTGGCGGATATACCGGTCGCCGGCCTGATGCCCCTGAATATCATTTACCTTCTTCAGCCCGTTCAGGTCAAAGACGCTGATTGCAAATTCAACAGGCTGATTCTCACTGATTCGGTGATTAAGCTGCATTTCCACATCCGTATAGGCATGCTTGTTCTTCACCCCTGTGAGGGCGTCCAGATTGGCTTTGTTCCTGGCCTCTGTCAGGTTATTGGCGTATTCCTGTTCCCGTTTTATGCGGGCATCAATATTGCTGACACCTACAATTAAACGTTTCCCTTCCTTTTCCTCCGCCATGGCCGCTTTCAGGCTGACATAGACAGGAACGCCTTCGAGCATAAGACGGTACGTAAGCTCAAATACCCCGTTCTGCCCGATCTCCCGCATCACATTTTCTTTGGTCAGCATGGACAGCACCCGCTCCAGGTCTTCCGGGTACAGCAAATGGCCGATTTCCTCCCGCGACTTTCCAAAGAAGTTTTCACCCCTCTTTTCCAGCCCGAATTCCTCATAATCCCTTGTAGCGCTGTATTCCTCATAATAATCCGTAACCGGATCCACGGTGTATATGACGATATAATCGCCGACCAGGGCTGTGATGCGTGAATAGGTAATCCGTTCTTCCCTGATCCGGGCAGCCTCTTCCTGAAATTTCATCTGGGCATCCACATTATTTACACCGATAATAATGTGCTTTTCATCACCATCCATATGGGTAGCTTTCATACTGACATAAACGGGCGCCCCGTCAGTCAGCAGTCGGTAAGTCAGCCTGAAGGTTCCGTATTCGTCAATGGAGCGGTGTATATTCTCTTTTGTGAACGCTTTCATAAAAATATCCAAATCGCCCGGGTACACCCTTTTCTGCGCATCCCTCCGTCTGCTGTTAAAGAAATCGGTCCCGCGCCGTTCTTCCGCCAGTTCCTTTTTCCCTGTGCCGGTTCTGTATTCCACAAACTCTTCGGTTTCGATATTCACATAATACAGGGACGTGTAGTCTGCTGATAAAGCCCGTACGATACCGGAATAGGTCGCACTGTCAAACCTGGCCTTTTCGTAGGCTTCCTGTACTTTGGCCTTCTCCTCTTTTACAGACTCCATCTCGGCAAGTATTTCGGTTATATCCACGCACATTCCCAAAAGACAGACCCGTCCGGAAGCATCGGTGAATTTCAGCTTTGTAGTCTGGAACTGCCGCTGATTTCCTGCTGCATCCGGCACATCTTCATAAAAAACATGCGGTCTGTCCATGGACAACGCTTTCTTGTCGTCCTCCACAAAATGCGCAGCAGTAACTGCATCAAATATTTCAAAATCCGTCAGTCCCACAACGCCCATAGGCTTCTCTTTATGGGCATATTCCGCAAACTTCTGATTACATGCAAGATACTTCCCATGCTCAACATCCTTGGAAAAGGTCAGCGCCGGCATATTGACCAACAAAGATTCCACTGAACGCCTCAGCTCTTCAATCTTTTCGGACGGCTCATTTGTCACCGTAGAAAGACGACTCCCAGCCTCACGCGCTTCTGCGTTTTCCTCGATTGTATCGTACCTTAACCGGTCGGACATTACGCTGCACCTCCCACCTTTATGATATTAATTATAATAGCAATAATAATATTCTGCTATGCTTTCCCCCGTCTGATCACCCGCAGCGCAGACAGGAGGGAAATGATAAAGAAGCTGACCAGGACAAGCATAGCGGTCTGCAAACCGAACCGGTCTGCCAAAAAGCCGGTCATGGCTGTGAAAACCACGCCGCCGATACCGGTAGCGGCGGTGATGATCCCCGTAGCCGTAGCGGTATTCTTTCCGGCGTAAGGCAGCATAAGCGTCAGAACGCTGGGATAGATAGCGCCGCTGGCAAAGCCAAGGGGGACACAGAGCAGCGTTACAGCGACGGGATCGGTAGAAGCCGACAAGACAAGCATCGTAGCCGGAATCATCAGTATGGATGCTATCAGGATCCTTGAAGCGTATCTGGTAAAATGCCCCACCAAAATTCGGGACGGAATCATCACCGCCCAGAACAGGGACAGTGCAAACTTCCCGGCAGAAGATTTGAGCACATCCGTGAAGAGTGTATCGACAAAAAAGGCGAAACCGTTCTCGAAGCCCACATAGATGCACATGATGACGCCCAGCAAAAGGATGGCGCTGACTACAAACCGTCCTTCGCTGCCCCCTTCCCCGGTCTGCCCTGCCACGGTCTCCCGCGGCTTACTGCCGCTGGACAGGATACCGGCAAGGCATATTGCACTGCCGACTGCCAGAAGCCCGAACAACGTACGCCAGCCAAACCCGTGCCGCAGATATAAATCCACCACCAGAGGTGCAATCAGCGCCCCGGTAGCGTACATACTCGTCATATAGGCAATCCTCCTGGCGCCGCTCACCGGATAAGCATCGGCCAGCGCCGCAATGGCAATAAACTGAAGCGCGCTGGTGGTCAGGCCCAGGAAGAAAATACAAATCAGAAACAGACGGTCCGCGCTGGTAAAGAGGATTGTCGCCGCGCCCAGGAACTGGAGACCGAGCATCAGACTGATACTTTTGGCTTTCTCCACGCTGTCGGCCCACCGACCCAGCAAAATGGGAGCTAGCATGGTGGCGAAGAGCTCCATCGCTGCGAACAGCCCCATAGACGTCACTGTCAGATCGTAGTTCTTCCCGATACTCCACAGGCTGGCCTGGTATCCTCCCGCTTCAAAGCCGTTGATAAAAACTATCAGAAACAATACGATCCACAGCCAATCTTTCTTACCGCCGGTTTCCGTGGACATAGTCCCTGCCTCCCTGCTATCTGTCGCCATCTTTCCCTTGACGTTTGTTGTATTGCAGCGCAAGCCTTAAAATACACAAGTCGAAACTATATCTTAATTATAATAATTCTTATTAATATGGTCAACACCGATTTATAATTATTGCAACCTCCAGCATTTTAACGCAGAAGTATTTGACCGCACGTTTTCATGGAAAAATAGCAATATTTAGGTGAATCACGTGTTCTTTCCATGTGTTCTGCAGATGCATTCATAAATTCAACTTGTGTTTTATTGCCTGATGCGATATAATTAATAGGCCTAACTATTATTAGTAATCATTCTCATTTTATTTGACCCAAAGTGCTTATTAATTTTAAGATGTAAAGGCATTTGTATAAACGATAGGACATTCAATACTACAAAGGAGGTTTTAACCATGTCCAGATTTACATTACCCCGCGACCTGTATCACGGTAAGGGCGCGCTGGAAACCCTGAAAACACTGAAAGGCAAACGGGCCATCGTCTGCGTAGGCGGCGGCAGCATGAAGCGCGGCGGCTTTTTGGACCGGGCGCTGGCCTATCTGAAGGAAGCCGGCATGGAAACGAAAGTCATTGAAGGCATCGAAAGCGATCCCTCTGTGGAAACTGTTATGAACGGCGCCGCCGTCATGCAGGAATTCCAGCCGGACTGGATCGTTGCCATGGGCGGCGGCAGCCCTATTGACGCTGCCAAAGCCATGTGGATCAAATACGAATATCCCGAAACCACCTTTGCCGATATGTGCAAGGTGTTCGGCCTGCCCAAGCTGCGTACCAAAGCACATTTCTGCGCCATCTCTTCCACCAGTGGCACCGCCACTGAGGTAACGGCCTTCTCCATCATCACCGATTACCAGAAAGGCATCAAGTATCCTATCGCCGACTTTGAAATTACCCCGGATATCGCTATCGTAGATCCGGAGCTGGTACACACCATGCCCCAGAAGCTGACGGCCCACACCGGTATGGACGCTATGACCCACGCCATCGAAGCCTACGTTTCCACGGCAAACTGCGCTTATGCGGACGCCCTGGCCATCCATGCCATTGAACTGATCCAGGCGAACCTGGTGAAATCCTACAACGGGAACATGGAAGCCAGAGACATTATGCACGATGCCCAGTGCCTGGCCGGCATGGCCTTCTCCAACGCTCTGTTAGGTATCGTCCACTCCATGGCTCACAAGACCGGCGCTGCCTTTGCGGACTTCGGCGCCCACATCATCCACGGCGCGGCCAACGCAATGTACCTGCCCAAGGTAATCAAATTCAACTCCAAAGATCCCGCCGCTCTGAAACGGTACGGAGTCATTGCGGATTACATGCACCTGGGCGGTAAGAGCGACGAAGAAAAAACCGATTTGCTCATCGCCTACCTGCGGAAAATGAACGACGACCTGAACATTCCCCACAGCATCAACCACTACGGGCCGAAAGGCCTGCCGGAAGAAAGAGGCTTCGTACCGGAAGAAGCGTTCCTGCAGCGCGTAGAACGGATCGCGGCCGACGCCATCCTGGACGCCTGCACCGGTTCCAACCCGCGCCAGCCCAGCCAGGAAGAAATGGTGAAGCTGCTGAAGTGCTGCTATTACGATACGGAAGTAGATTTCTAATCCACTCTGAAACGAAAACGGTCCCGGCGTACCTCTTCGCGCCGGGACTCACAGTAAAACGGGGTTACAGACAGTTAAACAGTCTGTAACCCCTCTATTTGTTTTAAAAGCCTGTATTATCTGGGTTAATTCGTTTCAGCTATCCCGTTTCAGCTATCCTTGTGCCCGTCAACTCCGCCTATTTTTCTGGCCAGTGGATCCGCGCTTCCTCAAACCGGTCCAGGGGCTTCAGGTTCCCCATGGGATGGCCCACAGGCAGAATAGTAAACAGATTCAGGTGTTCCGGCAATTTCAGAACCTTTTCCGCCGGTTCGGTGCGCTGCGGCCGGGGTGCGAACGAAATCCAGACGGAACCCAGCCCCAGCTCCGCCGCTTCAATCAACATGTTTTCGCAGCAACAGCTCATATCCAGCAGCACCATTTCCGGTTCTTTCAGGTCTTTGTTTCGGTAGCAGGCTGCGATGGCCACCTGGGCGTTGCGGATCGGAATACCGAAGGGGCTGCATTTTGCAAGCTCTTCCAGCGTCTCCCTGTCGCGAATCACATAAAACTCCCAGGGACGCTGGTTCTTGGAAGAAGGCGCGGCCATACCGGCCCGGATGATCTGCCGTATTGCCTCGTCGTCCACCGCTTCATCGGTAAATCTGCGGATACTCATGCGTTTGAAAATAGGGTCCATGTTTTTTCCTCCTTTTCCTCTTACGGTACATCTTGTAGAAACACTGATTATTTCGTATGCGCGCCGGACGGCGCTTTAAGAAGACGTTGATAAAATGAGTTAATACGATGGCCGGGGCTTTTGCGCCTGACAGGGAAACGGGCCGCAGGCACAGCCGCAACAGCTCTGCATCCTCCTGCGCAACCATGACTTTGGTTACACGTTCTCTCCGCTTATAGAAAAACCCGCACAATCCACATGCGGGTTTTTCTATATTAGGAGAAGGAGAAGGAGGTGTTTCTTAACTATCTAAATGTCTTATTTTTCTTTTTTGATTTTTACAACTTAATTATAATCATTCCTGATAATAAAGTCAAGAGCATTTTTTAAAATTCCGAATATATTACGAAAAAAACCGCAAACATGCTGACAACAGCGATATTTTGTGAAAAATTACTACGATTTTTGACGTGAAATTATCCGTAGTGCTTTCAAATCTTATCAGTAACGATTATCAGTTTTTAAAATAGAAACTAAAAACGCCCTGTCCTGATTAACCGCAATCTGCAGGATAAGGCCAACGGCGCCCTGTCTTCTGCACCTTTTACGCAGCAAGACGAAAAGCCCGCATCAGGTCATGCGGGCTTTTCGCTTTACTATTATTAATTTTAAGAAGCACCGACTTAATGCCGCATACCGCCTTTACGGCTCTCCTCCACGTTTTGCAGGGCGTCCCAGCTTTCCAGGGCCCGCTCCACAAAGATTCTGCGGACAGCAGCGTTCTCGCCCATGCCGTGAATGTAAGGCGTCACGGTAAAGCCTTCCTTCTCCAGGACGGATTTATGGGAATCCTCGTCATCCCCGGCCATATCGTTATTGGCGTGGTCCCCCGCCACCATCATCATGGGCATCAGGGTCACGTGCTTCACTCCTTCATCTTTCAGCACGGGGATCACATGCTCCAGCATGGGCATGCCTTCCACGCTGTACACATGGATGTGCCCCTTCCCCAATTTGTTCAGCCGGTCCTGGATTACCGCATAGACCGCGTTGGAGGGATGGGGCGTGCCGTGGGTCATCACCAGTAGCGCTTCGTCATCGGCAAGAGCCGGGAACTGGGTAGAGAAAGCTTCCATCGTTTCCATTATGTCGTCCCGCTGGTCTTCCTGCCCCTGCCAGAACAGAAGGGGCAGCCCCATGGTCATCTTCTTGAACTGGTTGCGGTAATACCTGTAGATGAAACACTTATAGTCGTACTCCATGCCGGGGATGATATCCAGGGAGGCCAGGGCGATGCGGGTATACCCTTCCGCTTTCAGCTGCGCCAGCGCCTCTTCTGGCGTAGGAATCGTCACCCCTTCTTTGGCCTTGATGCGGTCAATGATAATATGGGACGTATACGCAACTAACACCTTAACACCGGGCAGCGCCTTTTGGATATCCTCCACCGTAGCGGTGATGGTCCGGTCCCGGGTCTTTTTCAAGGTGGTGCCGAAGGACATCACCACCATGGCGTCCTTATCCGGCAGATCCTGCATCGCTTCATTATTATAAATGCGTACGCCAATCTCTGCTGCATCCAGCAGGGCGGGAGTCGGATCCTTTACTTCGGAACTTAATTTGTACATAGCAGATGACCTCTTTCTTTAATTGACGGTAAAGCAGGTTCACTGACGTTACTGCGATCGGGAAGTACCTGCCAAAATACAAAAAAGCCCGAACGCAAACTTCTATAGTTAATTAATTATAAAATAATATATTTAAAAACGCAATACTAATAGAATTAATTCTCAATAAAATAGGGACGCAAAAAACGGCTGCACGTTGTAACGCACAGCCGCTTGATTATTTACATTTGTTCCGCCAGTTTCTTTTCAAACTCTTCCGCCGACATAGGCCGGTAGAACAGATACCCCTGCACCAGGTCGCAGCTGGTTTCCTTCAGCAGCTTCAGCTGGTTTTCCGTTTCCACACCTTCCGCTACGCATTCCAGACCCAGCTCCTTGAACATGGCTACAACATGCTTCAGCAGGATGCCGTGCTTGCCGTGATAGTCCTCTTCATTGGCGGGCAGCACGCTGCGGTCTATCTTCAGCACATTCCAGGGAATATTCTTCACCAGGTTCAGGGACGAATAGCCCATACCGTAATCGTCTACCGCGGCACAGAAGCCTTCCTCCTGCATGCCGCTGACGACGCGCCGCAGGTCGCTGAACTCCACGTCCGTGGTGGTTTCGGTAAATTCAAATTCAATGTAACGGTGGGGAACCCGGCAATCGTCAACAATTCTCACCAGATCGGACAGCAGGTTCCGGTTCAGCATATGCTTACGGGACAGGTTGACGGAGATCCGCACTACCGCGAGGCCCTTATCCAGCCATTGGCGGATCTGACGGCACACGTGCTCCAGCATGTAAAAATCAAGCCTGCAGACGTCGCTGGTCTCTTCCAGCGCCGGAATGAAATCGTTGGGATAAACGGCCTCGCCATTATGGTTCCAGCGGCACAGGGCTTCCGCGCCGCAAATCTTCCCGGTACGGATATCCACCTTGGGCTGGTACACCGGGTAAAACTCCTCTTCCCGCAGGGCGTTCGGAAAATTCTGCTGCACCCTGGTCACCTTCTCGCGTTCATGGGCCAGCTCCTCGTTATAGAAAACGATCTGTCCCTTTTTTCCGCCCATGGCAGCCATATAGGCAGAGATTGCAGGCCCCCGTATATCATCCACGTTTTTCAACTCAAAGTCATCCGGGATCACGAATACGCCCGCATTGGCAGAAATCGTCGCGGTCTTCCCCTCCTCATAGGGGATTCTGGCTTCGGTAAGGAAAGCCAGTGCTTCCTCCAGCCGTTCCTGCCTGCAGATCGCCACAAAGTCGTCACCGGAGGGACGGCACACAATTCCTTCCCCGTCCACCAGCTCTTCCATCCGCGTGTAATGGTTGCGCAGCACAAGATTGGCCTTCTCCCGTCCCAATTCCTGATTCACTAGGGAGAAACGGCGCAGGTTGTACCGTATGACGGCCAAACCTGCCAACCTGCCCTGCTCTCTGATTATCCTGAAATGGTTGAACAGGCTGCGCATATTGCGGTACCCGAAATCGTCATAAAAGGCCAGGCTCTCAATGGTATGCTGCATCCGGTTACTGCTTGTAAACCGCAGAATGATCCGCATAATGAGTTCTACCCGCCGCCGCTCCTCCGATGTCAGCGGAGGGACGCCGGGCTGCATATAGACGGTCATGGTGGCCACAGACATGATGCTGGTAACCACCCGCTGGAACGCCACCGGTTCCCCTTCCCCCGTATTAAAGCTGCACAGGGTCTCCCCGCCGCCTTCCTTTTCTTCATCCAGGCTGCGGTACAGACGGGTCACACCCTTGCAGAGGCGGAACAGCAGGGCCATTTCTCCCAAAATCCGCTCAATCCGGGGAACATCTGTTTCACCGGCAGCCGTTAAGGCCGACACAAGCTGGTCCAGCAGCTCGTAATACCACATGGTCCGGTCAGCGTCTTTTTCTTTCACGATCCTCACCCCAAACACTCATTACTTCCAGGGTACTCTGCGTTAATAATCTGTAATTTAAGGTAATATATTATAACACATTATGTTAATGCAGGGAAGATGTAATTTGAAAATACTCCTTCTGCGGGTTCGGCTTTTCAGGAAAAAACACCTGCGCCTTTTCAGGCACAAGCGTCTGTTCCGGGACGTTGCGTTTCCCACGATAACGTATGCAGTTCTTACAGTTCAGGTTACACCACTATCACCGTAGGCGGGAGATGGAGGCGGAGACGGGGAATATAAGATCAGCGCCCATTTTGGCAGAAACGGCGGGCAAACTCAATGCCCCCACACTCCTGCAGTTTGAATTCAGTAGCTTACGGCTGCGCCTGTAGCGATATATAAACTATCAATCCTATATATTATAAGAGGTGGCGGGACCAAACCACAGTATCCACGCAGGTTCGCGTTTAAAGGTTGGTCGTTTTTACGACCAACCTCCCCTAACGGGTGCCATTTCCACACTAAAAAGAGGAGCGGTTCCCCACTCCTTTTTCTGCCTTTTTCTTTCCTCAGAAACCATGCCGCATCAGTATGTTCCTTGGGCGGCGACGCATTAAAAAATACCTGCACCCTGTCACAGGCGCAGGCGTATATTACTTTATTCCACTTCCTGATACATGACCACGCAGTAGCCGGGGCAGATGATCTGGCAGGCTGTGTAGCGGTACGTCTTTCCGCCCGGCTTATTGGCCAGGATACCCTCCACAGTCTCATCGTCCAGCGCGGCGCGCTTTATGTTGGTAAACCACGCTTCGTCTGCCTTGGGATAGATTTCCCTGACCTGGCGGCCAAACAGCGTTTCGGCAGTTGTTCCGGTGATCTCTTCAAATTTACGGTTCACATAACAGATAATGGTATCACCGTCTTCCACCGTTCCGGCAACGGACACATGGCAAACGCAGTAGGCAAGCGGCAGCCTGTCAAACAGGCGGAAGATTTCGGAGGCATGGGCCAGGCTGCTTTTGGCGGAAATACTGTGGTCATGGTCCGCATGGAGACGCAGCTCGCTGTTCCGGGTCTGGTCGTCCAGATTGGGACATTCCGAGAAAAGCGTAAAGCCTACGGAAAGATACAGGGTGACCGGCACCCCGTCTACTTTACTGACCGAGTCGCCGATAGCCTTGATCTTCGCCCGGAGGTTCTGTATCTCCTCCCGGCTTTTGACCTGATGCAGCACCACGAACTCCAGGCCTGCATAACGCCCTACGGCACAGGTCAGCCCAAAGCCTTCCTTCAGCGCATGGGCAAGGGCGCTTAAAATCTTGTCCCCGAAGTCGAACCCGTACTGTTCGTTATAGGAATTAAAGTCGTTGATCATAATGTGGATACGGACAAAATCCACGCCCCGCAGAAAATACTCGTCCCGGAAAACAGCGGCTTCCTCCGCGATGCCCCGGGAATTGAGCAAGCCCGTAAGGGCGTCACGCCGGGCGGTCTCCGCGCCGCGCCTGTCGTTGGCGTTCAGCATATCCCTGTCGATAAAGAAGCCCAGCAGGCCCCTGATATCTCCACTGTCATCATAAAGCGGGGTCTTGCTGGCCAGGATCTCCTTGTTTTCCCCTTCGTTCATGCAAAGACCTGGCATGAAGCGGAGGGTCGCCCCTTCATGGATGACCTGGTACTCATCGTTCATATAGGCTTCCGGATGGACGTGCCAGCCTACTTCCTCATCGTTCTTGCCGGCGATCGCCTTGATGGAAGGAAAGCCGTAGTAATCCAGAAAGGCCTGGCTGGCGCCCACAAAGCGGCGCTGCTCGTCTTTCCAGAAAAGCCGCAGCAGGCCGGAGCGGAGCAGGTTGTTCCAGAGATGGGACGGCGAATAGAGTTTGCCCTCGCCGGAAGGGGCGGCATTACTGCTGATAAAGCTGTTGACGCCTCCCTGCACATTCCGGACCAGCAGGTAATATTTATCTTTGTCAATGCGGAGCAGAGTATACTCCATCCAGGCATAGCGGCCGTGGCGGATGCTGCTCCGGATCAGTTCGGTATAGCTCACATCGCCGCTTTCAGCAAGGCGGCTGATGGTCGTCTTCCGGTCAAAAAGGCGGATATATTTCTCTCTGTCGTCAGGGAAAACGTATTTCTCCGCAAACTCGGCCGCCAGCTTGCTGATGTTTCGCCTGCCGGAAACCAGGTCTTCCTGTGTGGATGTGTAGAGCGGGCGGATGCTGTCCTCCTTAAAGTCCACCAGGGTGATCCGCTCGTAGACGTCGTAGATCCGGCGGAGGAACTCGTCCAGGTACCCCAGGCTCTCTGACTGGGTATCCTTGGTAAGATTGGTAAGCCTGATGATCACACAGTACCGGTCCCGGGTTTTGGCTATGTGGCGCACCTTTACTTCAAAATATTCTTCTTTGGAGGTGAACAGCAACCTCCCTTCACCGCCTTCCTTGACGGAATCCATCAGGTTCAGGACTTTATCTGACAGCCGGTAATAGGGCTGGGGCTTACCCAGCATCTCCTGGGTCAGGACAAGGTCAAGCATTTCCGCCCCCGCGGCCGCCTCTTCAAAAGCGCTGTTATAGAACAGGATGCGGAACCCGTCCGCCTCAAATTCGGCCAGGGCCAGGGGGATACTGTTGAGCTGCCGGGCGATCACGCCGGTGTCATGCTCCTCTCGGGTCATAAAAGGCACGGCGCTGAGCACGTCGAGCCTGCCGATGTCGTCGTAATACTGCCGGTCCTGGGGAACCTCGATGCCGATGCCCTTTTCCTGCATCCGGGCCAGGGCCTCTTCATAGGGCATGGGCCTGCCGAAATAATACCCCTGCACTTTTTCGCAGCCGATATTCCGGAGATAGCTGTAATGCTCCTCCGTCTCCACGCCCTCCACCAGCGTATGGATATCGATGTGCTTGGCCATCTCCACGACGGCGGTGGCGATACGTTTCGCCCGCAAATTGAACGGCCGGAGGAACTGCATATCCAGCTTGATCTCGTCAAAGGAAAGCTCCTTGAGGGCATTCAGGGAAGAATAGGCGCTGCCGAAATCGTCCATCCAGACCTGATACCCGGCAGACCGGAACCGGTCTATGATCCCTTTCAGCTTTTCCTGCTGATCAGCCATTACGCTCTCGGTAATTTCAAAGTAAATATATTCATGGGGAACCTGGTACTCGCTGACGATCCGGTCCGCCAGGTCAAAGATATCGCAAAGAGTAAAATCAAGCCGCGACAGATTCACCGAAACGGGAATAGGGGTCTCCCCGTTGGCAATACGGCTCCGGATCCCGGCGCATACCTGCCGGAGGACGGCCGCGTCCAGCTCATGGATCACCCGCAGCTTTTCCAGTATGGGAATGAAATTGTCGGGATAAATCATGCCCCGCTCCGGGTCGATCCACCGGGCCAGCGCCTCAAAACTGCACAGCTTCCGGGAGAAGGTGCGGATGACCGGCTGGTAGTAAACCTGGATCTCGCGCTTTTCGATTGCTTTTTTAAAGTTTTGCTTAACAAATTCTTCCAGATTTCTTGCCACTGTTATTTCTCCACACAATATCAGTATCTTTTGTTCTTATTGATAACTCGTTCAAATAAGTTTGCATTATATTTTAACATATCTTGCGCTTCAACACAATACTATAATTGAAGAGAAAAATGAAATAATTGTTGCAACAGAAAAGCCTGATGCGCGGCAAAACGCATCAGGCTTGAAGTTTTGGCGTAGTAATCCTATTTTGTTTTTGCATCTTAAGCATCATATTTTCTTTTTCTTCATTCCTTTTAGCTCATCACCGGCACGGGATTCACTCTTTCCCGGCGGTCCTCTTTTTCGTTTTCCTTCGCAATAAAATGTTCAAACTCATCCGGAGGCAGCGGGCGGGAGAAATAATAGCCCTGCACATAATCGCAGCCTGCGTTCTTCAGCATCAGCATCTGGTTTTCCGTTTCCACGCCTTCTGCGATGACAGTCAGTTTCAGGTTCCGGGCAATGTCCAGAATCAGCTGCACCAGGCGGAAGTCCTGGGGATTATGCTCAATGTTCAGGATGAAGCCCCTGTCCATCTTCAGAATATCCACCGGCATGGAGGACAGCATATTCAGGGACGAATAGCCGGAACCGAAGTCGTCCATTTCAATTTCAAAGCCTTTGCTCCGGAGCCGTTCCATTACCTTCAGCAGTTCTTCCGCGTTTTCCGTATATGCGGATTCCGTCACTTCCAACTTCAGTGCATCGTAGGTCAGCCCGTTATCCCGAATCAGGGCCTCAAAAATCTCACCCAGATTGGGGTCGAACACATCAACGCGGGACAGGTTGACGGAAACCGGCAGGATGATCCCGTATTTTTTCTTCCAGATTGCAATCTGTCGGGCCGCTTCTTCCCATACGTATTTATCCACCACGCTGATCTGCCCGTTCCCTTCAAACAGGGGAATAAAATCGCAGGGCGGAACCAGTCCCAGCTCCGGGTGCTGCCAGCGAATCAGGGCCTCCGCGCTGGCCAGCCGGGGCGGATCGCACTGGATGTTGTATTTAGGCTGGTAAAAGACTTTGAATTCCCGATTTTCCACAGCCTGGCGCAGGTCGTTCAGCAGACGCTGGTTATAGGTTTCCCGGGCGCGGATCTCTTCGTTATATACCATAAGGTGCCTGTTACAGCCCCGCACCATGTTGCAGGCCGACCAGGCCCGGTCAAAGGCCTGTCCCGCTTCCAGCCCCTCCTGCCAGGGCATAACGCCCATACGCAGACGGATGCCGGTGCTGCGGGACAGTTCGTTCAGTTTGTTCTGGAAACGGTCCAGCAGGGCCTGATAGTTTTCCACATGCTTGCAATAAATATCAAACCGGTCCCCCTCGATCCGGCTGGCGATGCCGCCGTTCTTCTCCAGGAAACTCTGTATCTCCCTGCCCAGGGAACGCAATACCCTGTCGCCGAACTCACGGCCGTTCAGTTCATTTACGAGATGGAACTGCTCAATGTTCAGCACGATGGCATCCATGTTCCAGTGAGGAAATTGTTTAGCGAACCGTTTAGCGTATTCATAGAAGAAGCCCCGGTTGAACAGGCCGGTTAACTCGTCGTTTTCTGCCGCGGCAATGAGCTCTTTTCGTTCCGTTGATTTTTTCTGCGTCTTGGCCCCGAACAGCAGCAACGCAAGGATAACCGTGGCAACCGTAGCGATAAAGGCGATCACGGCAGCCAGATTGTCCTGCACAAAATCCGCCAGGGTTACCTTCTTCTCCTCATGGGAATAGGCTGCCAGCGCCGAATAAACAGACGCTTCCGGCACAAGATTTCTGACTTTGTTCAGTATGGAATACAACTGGTGGTTATCCCGCTGCACGGCGAAGGACAGGTTCATGTCTACCCCGGTGGATATCGGTGTCAGTTTGTATTTACTGAACTCTTCGGCTAAACGGTTAAGCCGGTAGGAAGAAACCAGAAAACAGTCCACGTCCCCGGAATTCACTTTCAGGTACCCCTCCCCCCGATGACTAACATGCACAACTTTCCATCTGGGGAAGTGTTTTTTCAGGAAGTTCTCATGATAGTGATACCCTTCCACATAGGCGACGCTTTCAATATCTTTCAGGGAATAATTCTTCCGGTGGGTTTTCCGTATGACTGCATACATTTCCGTATGCATAGGAGAATCCGTCACTAAGAGGCCTGCTTTTTCTGCCTCATACTCAGTATAGCTTACCGGGAACACACAGTCGATTTCGCCCTTCCTCAACGCTTCTAATGCGGCATTTGCGCTGGGAAACGGAACCGGTTCAAACGTCAGCTTTGCGTTTTTCACACTGGAGGAAGCCATGTCCAGGTAATCCTGCAGGGCTCCCGTCAGTTTTCCTGTTTCAGGATCCAATCCGCAGTAGGGAAGATAATCGGAACGATAGCCTACCCGGATGATTCCATGACTTGAAAGCCAGTCGTTTTCGGACGGAGTAAGGTACGCACCGAAATCACTGTTGTAAAAATACTTGCTGTACATCTGCTGGTTGTAATACCGGTTTTCATCCTGGATCCGGTTCATGGCGGCATCCAGTTCCTTCAGCAAATCGGGCCGGTTCCGGTTCACCGCAAAGAAAAACGGGGAAGAACCTAACTTGCAGAGGGGTACGGCTATGGCCGCGTTGCTTCCCTTTTTGGCGATGTTGGTACCCACATACATATCGATAGCGCCGCGGCTCAGCCTTTGCAGCGAATCCTTTTCTCCCCCGGTCAGCTCCACGATTTCCGTCTGAATGCCGTGCTTTTCTACCCAGGCAATATACTGTTCTTTCTGCACGCTGCCTTTGTTCATGCCTGCCCGTTTCCCATTGAAGGTAGCATAGTCAGCCAGGCTGAGCTCCTTATTGCGGTTGGAAACATAGATATAATATTCCTCTTCTCCCATGGGCAGGGAGGAATACAATATGGTCTTTGCCCGGTCTTCCGTAAAGGAAACGTCGCTCAGAAGATCGATCTCGCCATTCTTCAGCATCTGCAGGAGTTTGGACCAGCTTGTGGTTACGTATTCGTACTCCCAGCCCGTATAGGCGGCGATCTTCTGCTGGTATTCGTAGGCATAACCGGAACGCCCGCCAAAGGCATCCGTCATACAAAAGGGCGACTCGTACCAGCCCACCCGCACGGTCTTTTTCCCTGCTTCCGTTATGGCCGGTTCTGCCGCAAAAGCGGACAACGGCAACAGAACTGCCAGCAGCAGGCTGAGGCAGAGCCAGAAATATGCTATTCTGTTTTTGCCGGCAACGGAAGATGTGCTGATCATGATCGGTCACCTGTTGGACTTAATTAATGGGTTTTTACCCTGTTTGTCAGGGAGACGCTGCTTATATTACAGTGTTGCTTTCAATTTCATTTTCAGTGTTTTTCACAGACATGGACTTCCTGATACGTAACCGCACAATAGCCGGGGAAGATGACCTGCTGAGCCGTATAGCGGTAATCCTTGCCATCCGGCGCGCCGGTAAAGGTTCCTTCCATGATTTCGCCATCCAGGGCCGCGCGCCTCATTACATCGAAGAACTCGCCCCCAACGCCGGGCCAGATTTCCCGGATGCTGCGGCCGAGGACCGCTTTGGCGGGCATCCCTACCATTTCTTCATATTTACTGTTCACGTAGTAGAACACTAAATTGCAGGTCCCGCTTTCCCCGGATTGGGTCACGTGGTATACGCAGTAGGAGACCGGCAGTTTATTAAACAGTCGGAAGATTTCCGACGCATGGGCCAGACGGCTTTCCATGGAAATATTATAGTCGTGGTCCGCATGGAGACGCAGCTCGCTGTTTTTGGCCTGTTCTTTCAGGTCGAGGCATTCCGAGAAAAGGGTAAAACCTGTAGCCAGATACAGTGTGAGCGGCGTTCCGCCGATGCGGCGGATCCGTTTGCTGAGGCTCTTGATTTCGTGGCATAGGGCCCGGGCTTCTTCCTTGTTTCCGACCTGCCGCAGCACCACGAACTTATACCCCATATAGCGCCCGATGATGCCGGTCCGGCCAAAGGCATGTTCCAGTTCCTGCCCCAGGGCCTGGAGAATCTTGTCCCCAAAATCATATCCGTATTGTTCATTAAAAGCCTGAAAATCGTTGACCACCACGTGAACGCGGACAAAGTCCGTGCCCCGCCGGTAATACTCGTCCCGGAAGGCTGCGGCTTCCTCCAGGATTCCCCGGGAATTGAGCAGTCCCGTGAGACAGTCACGCCGGGCGGTCTCCTCGCCCCGCCTGTCGTTGGCGTTCAGCAGGGACCTGTCAATAAAGTAACCGATCAGTCCCCTGATATCACCATTGGTATCATAAATGGGCGCCTTGCTGGCCAGGATCTCCCGGTTCTCCCCTTTATTCATGCAAAGGCCGGGGCTGTAACGGATAATTTCCCCTTCCCGGATGACCTGGAGCTCATCGCTCATATAGTCGTCCGCATGGACGTGCCAGCCCAGATCCTCGTCGTTCTTGCCAGCGATATCCGCCAGGGAAGCAACACCGTAGTAATCCAGAAAAGCCTGGCTGGCGCCGACAAAACGCCGGTCCTGATCCTTCCAGAACAGGCGCAGCAGCCCGGAACGGAGCAGATTGCCCCACAGGCTCGCCGGTGCATAGGGCCCACCTTCATCGGCCTGCATAAACTTGCCTTTATAGAACTCGCTCACGTTCATATGCAGGTTGCGGATCAGCAGGAAACAGCTTTCATCATCGACCCGGAGCAGCGTATACTCCTTCCAGCCAAACCGGCCGTGGCCTTCGCTGCTGCGGAACAGTCCCGACATACACACGCCGCCGGCTTCCGCAAGGCGCGTCAGGGCTGTTTCCGGGTCAAAAAAGCGAAGATACCGTTCCCTGTCTTCGGGATAGATGTATTTTTCAGCATACTCCTCCGTCAGTTCCCGGATACCGTGCCTGCCGGAAAGCAGATCCTCCTGTGTGGATGTGTAGAGGGGCCGGATGCAGTCTTCCAGATAATTGACCAGGACGATCCGCTCGAACATGTCATAGAGGCGGCTGGCAAATTTATCCAGACAGCCGGTATTCTCCGCCTGAACGCCCCGGGAGAGATTGGTGATCCGGATCAGCGCACTGAACCGGTCCCGGGTGCGGGCCATGCAGCGGACCTGTACTTCATAGTACTCTTCGTAGGAGGTGAACAGCAGCTTCCCCTCCCCGCCCCCTTTCACGGAATTCACCAGCCTGATAATCTTATCCGAAAGCCAGTAATAAGGCTGTGGCTGGTTCAGCATCTCCTGGGTCAGGACCAGAGAGAAAAAATCGGTGTTGGCAACCGTATGCTCAAAAGCAGTATTATAATACAGCACCCGGAATGCATCCGGGGCAAATTCCACAAGGGCCAGGGGGATACTGTTGAGCTGTCTGGCGGAAACGATGGCGTCAGACTCCTTTCGGGTGATAAAAGGAACTGCGCTGAGCACGTTGATGGCGCCTAGGTCGTCGTAATACTGCCGGTCCTGGGGCAGTTCGATCCCGATCCCCTTTGCCCGCATATTTTCCAGCGCCTCTTCATAGGGCATGGGCTTGCCGAAATAATACCCCTGGGCTTTTTCACAGCCGATATTCCGGAGAAAGTCAAAGTACCGCTCCGTTTCCACGCCCTCGATCAGGGTGTGGAGATAGATACGCTTGGCCATCTCTATGATAGATGTGGCGATACGCCTGGCTTGCAGGGTGAAAGGCCGGAGGAAACGCATATCCAGCTTGATCTCATCAAAAGAAAGCTCCTTGAGGGCATTCAGGGAGGAATAGGCGCTGCCGAAATCGTCCATCCAGATCTGGTAACCGACGCCACGGAACCTGTCCACGATTTCCTTCAACATTTCCGGTTCTTCGGCCATGACGCTTTCAGTGATTTCAAAGTAGATAAATTCATGGGGGATATGATACTCGCTGACGATCTGGTCCGCCACGGCAAAGATATCGCAGAGGGTAAAGTCCAGACGGGACAGATTGACGGAAACAGGAATGGGAATCTCCCCGTTGGTGATGCTGCTCCGGAGCCTTATGCATACCTGCCGCAGGATCGCAGTGTCCAGCAGGTGGATCGCCTGCTCTTTTTCCAGCACGGGGATGAACTCGTCGGGATAGATCATGCCGATTTCCGGATCGATCCACCGGGCCAGCGCCTCAAAGCTGCATAGCTGCCGGGAGAATACGCGGATGACCGGCTGGTAGAACGGCTGTATCTCGCGATTGTCTATTGCTTTTTTGTAGTTTTTCTTAATAAATTCTTCCAGGTTCCGTCCCATGATTTCTGCTCCAAACGTAACGCGGTATATGTCTTGCAGGGCGCTTTGTCCCTTTTGGCAAAAGCCGGGTTGTCCCGGGATTAATCAGTTTGTATTTTTATTAATTTCTAATATTTATTGATAATCTGTTTTATTATAGCATATTTTTGCGTTTTTCACAAGGTTTATATGAAACAAAACCGCAGCGCCGGAAAAGTGCTGCAGCAAATCATAGTGAGCGTTTGCGCAGCCTTTCCCGGCGCTGCTTATATTCAATTGTTCAGTTCAATGTTTACCCTTCTGTCCCGTACTTCACATGGGCGTCTACATTGTTCAGGCCAAAGATCAGCTTAGGCCCGTCCTCTTCTTCCACCAGCGCCGCCCTGGCGTTGATATACATAGCCTTGCCGTCGATCATCAGTCGGTATTGCAGTACGAACAGCCCGTTCTTTTTAATTTCCCGCAACATGTTTTCTTTGGTAAAGAAGACACGGTACATGGGCAGATCGTCTTTGTGCACGAGCCTTTCGCCGAACCTCCGCGCTTTCCCGAAGAAATCCTCGCCCTCTTTGGCAAGGCCCAGGGTATCATAGTTTTTGGAACCGCTGTATTCCACGTAATGATCCGTTTCGGGATCCACCGTATAAATGCAGAGATAATCTCCGGACAGGGCGCTGATCCGGGCATAGACAACCTGTTCTGCCTGCATCCGTTCCAGGGCCTTTTTCTGTTTCATCTGGGCGTCCACGTTGTTTACGCCGATGATGATATGGTTGTCGCCGGGGCTCATGCGCACGGCCTTCATGTTAACGTAGGTCGGATCTCCTTTGATCAGGAGGCGGTAGCTCAGGGTAAAGGCTCCCAGCTCGTCAATGGCCCGGACCACGTTTTCTTTTGTAAAGGCGCTGACAAAATAATCCCGGTCTTTTTCGTGGATATAATCCAGCGCGTCCCGGCGGCTGGTGGCGAAGAAGTCGTCCCCGTGCCTCTCTTCGTCGAGATGGTCCCGCACATGGGCGGAATTATACTCGGTGAACTGTTCCGTATCCAGGTCTACATAATAAAGATTGATATAGTCGGCAGAAAGTGCCTGTGCCACATGGGTATAGGTGACGCCCCGTTTGGAATCGTCCGTGATGCCGAGGATCACCTCCACGCAGGCCGTGATCCCGGTGACGGGATTCGTCGCAATGTGCCGCTTGAAAGAATGAAGCGTAAGCCCGTTGGCGATCTCCAGGCTGTCAAATGCGGTTTTCCCTTTTTCCCTGCACTGAAGCATGGAGTTTACCAGAGCGGGACCGGAGTCTTTAGGCAGGAAAGAAAAGGGGATTTTTTCCCCAATCGGAGTACCTTTGTAAAAACGTTCCAGAAAATCCCGGAAGGACTTGTTGCAGCGGGTAACGGTGAGCTGTGTCTCGTCAAATTCCAGAATGGCCATGGGCAGCGTGTCGAAATACCGGTGTTCTTCTTTGCCTTCCCCTGCGATAATGGCCTGGTCATACAGGTTGACCCTGCCGATGGACGCATAGTAATCTTCCTCTGCCGGATTTTCAAAGCCAATCTGGATGCCTTTTCTATAACGCTCTACGATTTCTTCCAGAGGGATCGGTTTGCAGTAATAGAAGCCCTGCAGCTTGGTGCAGCCCACTTCTTTCAAAAAGTCGGCCTGTTCCTTTGTCTCCACCCCTTCGGTAACCGTATCAATGCCCAGACCGATGGCCATTTTGATCAGTTCCGTCAGGATGATCCTGCTTTCGTCGCCCTTGTCGAAATTCTGCAGGAAGTGCATGTCCAGCTTGATCAGGTCAAAAGGTATGCTTTGTAAAACGTCAAGGGAGGAGTAACCGTTGCCGAAATCGTCCATCCAGACTTTAAAGCCCAGGGACTGGAAGCGGCCAACCTGTTCTTTCATAAAGTCAAAATCGGATCCCACAATGCTCTCGGTGATTTCAATGGTGAGCTTTTCCCTGGGAATGCCGGCGGCATCCACCCGCTGGCGGATCTCCTCCACAACATCGCAGACGTCAAAGTCTGCCCGGGACAGGTTCAGGGACTGGGGCACAAGGTACAGGCCTGCCCGTTGCTGACTCTTCATCTTTTCCAGGACCTGATCCAGGACATACAGATCCAGCTTGCAGATCAGCTTGGTGCTTTCCAGGATCGGGATAAAATCGGCCGGAGAGAGCAGGCCTTTTTCCGGGTCGATCCAGCGGGCCAGGGCTTCCTCGTCGCAGACCCTGCCGTTGGCAGCCCGGATGATGGGCTGGTAGTACACCCTGATCCATTTTTCTTCAATGGCCCGGTCCAGGTTGTTGACGATATACTGGCGGTTATTGGCCTGGGCCAGCATGTCTTTGTCAAAGTAATAAAAACCGGAAGCATACTGGTCCCGGTACATATCACAGGCATATTTCGCCCGGTCGCAGGCAGTTGCCACCGGCACCGCTTCCATGCTGGCGAGGTAGATGCCTGCCCGCACAGGCAGGCTGTTCCGGTCGTTGAGGAACTGGCATTCGTCAAATATAGCATACAGCGTGTCTTCCAGGCCTTCCTCGTCGGTAAAGCACGCAAAATAATCCTGGGCAAAGCGGCTGCAGTTTTCGTTGCTGAAATGCTTCACCAGAATTCTCGCGAAACCGGCCAGCAGCTTATCCCCTTCGGCATAACCGTATTGGCTGTTGTAATACTTCATCCCGTTCAGGTCGAAGTACAGGAGGACCGGTTTCTTTCCCTGTTCCTCCAGGCGAAGCCTTCCCGCTTCCGCCAGCTCGAAGAAATAACTCATGGTGGGCAGCCCGGTGAGATGGTCGTAGTAATTTTTGCGGAACAGGGTCCCTTTCTGAAACGCGCTGGTATAGGACTCGTTCAGGTTGCTTTCTAACTCCCGGTACGATTCCGTATAGCTGCCTTCATCGTCGTACCATACGAAGGCAAGGCGTACTCCTTCTTCCGTATAAACGTGCTCGCCATGGGCATGGACGATGTGGTATCCGTCGCCTTTTTTGGTCCGGTAGACCACATTGTAGGGCGTTTCTTCCGTGGCAAACCGGAAAGCGGCGCTGGCGATCCGCGCGATATCGTCCGGATGGGTGTCCCGGTACATGTCATGGTCCATCAGGTAATAGGCTTCCTCCCGTTCGTAGCCGAACAGCCTGCAGAAGCCTTCGGAAAGCACGAGGGTGGCCACCCGCTTATCGACGAACTGGTAAACGGCATACGGAACGGGGGAACTTTCCATATTTTTCTTTACAGCTTTATCGTACTGATATCGTTCCATGCGGTCGCCCCCTTTCCCCGGATTATTCCGTGTAATTTAAAAACAGATTCTTATCAATACTATATGCTTATAATCCTTCATTATGATTATATTAAATCAAGCAGTTTGTTGTCAATTTATATGTTGTAATATTTTAAAAGAACAACAATTAAATAAACAGCGCCGGAAAAGAGCTGCAGCAAATCATAGTGAGCGTTTGCGTTATTTCATGAGACGAAATTTGCCGTCGTGGCGAGACTGTCTGAGGGGCGAAGCCCCGAGTTTCGAAGCCACAGGCAAATAAGTCCTTGAAATAGCAAACGCTCACGTTTTTGCGCAGCCTTTTCCGGCGCTGTTTTATTTAATTAGTTGCAATGAACGCTTCAAACTCTTCCGGCGGCAGAGGCCGGGAGAAGTAATAGCCCTGCACGTAATCGCAGCCGGCGTTCTTCAGCAGCGTCATCTGGTTTTCCGTTTCCACGCCTTCGGCGATAACGGGCATCTTCAGGTTCCGGGCGATATTCAGGATCAGCTCTACCAGGCGGAAGTCCTTATCGTTGTGATCGATATTCATGACAAAGGACCGGTCCATCTTCAGCACGTCAACAGGCATGGAGGAAAGGGTGCCCAGGGAAGAATATCCGGAACCGAAATCGTCCATTTCTATCTTGTATCCTTTATCCCGGAGCCGTTCCATGACCCGGATCAGTTCTTCGGCGTTTTCCGTATAGGCGGATTCCGTTACTTCCAGCCGGAGGGAACCCCGGCCCAGTCCGTTCTCCCTCAGCAGACCGTCCAGTATCTCTTCCAGCTTCGGGTCGAACACGTCTATCTACCCGGGACAGGTTGACGGAAACCGGTACGGTGACGCCGAATTTTTCCTTCCAGGCGGCAACCTGTCGGGCAGCCTCCGCCCACACGTATTTATCCACGACGCCGATCTGGCCGTTCCGTTCAAAGAGGGGGATAAAGTTACCTGGCGGGATAAGGCCCAGTTCCGGGTGCTGCCAGCGCACCAGTGCTTCCGCGCTGGCCATCCGGGGCGGGTCGCACTGGATATTGTATTTGGGCTGGTAGTACACTTTGAATTCCCGTTTGTCCACAGCCCGGCGCAGGTCGTTCAGCAGGCGCAGGTTGTAGAGCTCCCGGGAACGCATTTCGTCGTTGTACACCATAAGGTGCCGGTTGGCCCCCCGCACCATGTTACAGGCCGACCGGGCCCGGTCAAACATCTGGGCCGGTTCCAGCCCCTCCTGCCGGGGCATGACCCCCATCCGCAGGCGGATACTGGCACTTCGGAACAGTTCGTCCATTTTTCCCTGGAAACGGTCCAGCAGGGCCTGATAGTCTTCCGGATGCCGGCAGAAAATCTCAAAACGGTCCTGCTCGGCACGACTGGCAATACCTTTTGTTTCATCAACAAAGGCCTGGATTTCCCTGCCCAAAGCCTGCAGCACCCTGTCGCCGAATTCGCGGCCGTTGATCTCAATCACCGAGCGGAACTGCTCGATGTCCAGCACAATGGCGTCCATATTCCGGTCCGGATGGTTGCGGAAAATACGGCCGGCGTATTCATAAAAGAAGTTCTTATTGTATAATCCGGTCACTTCGTCAAACTCTGTGGCGGAAATGAGCTGCTGTCTCTCCCCGGCTTTTTTCTCCGCCCGGGCGCTGCGCAGCAGCAGGGCCAGGAAGATGGCCGTGGAGATGGCGATGACCGCAGCCACCGTCGGCAGGTTATCTTTTACAAAATCCTTTACGGTGACCTTTTTCGTTTCATACGAATAGGATGCAAGGGCTGAATAGACCGATTCCGGGGAAACAAGCCCCACCGTCTTGTTCAGGATGGAGTAAAGCTGGTCTTCGTTCCGCCGCAGGGCGAAAGAAAACACGATATCTTCCCCTGTAGACAGCGGGGTCAGTTTCAGCTCTTTCATTTGGTCGGCAATCCGGTTGAGCCGGTACAAACTGATAAGATAACAGTCGGCCCTGCCTTCGGAAACTGCCTTCAGGCACTCATCGGCATCGTGGAAATAACTGACTCCCCATTTCGGGAAATTCTGTTTCAGGAAGTTTTCATGATAGTGGTTCCCCCTGGCGACGGCCACATGCACAAGTCCCTGCATGGAAAACTTCTTCTGGTCAGCTGCCCGTACCACCGCGAACATTTCCGAATGCATGGGCGGATCCGTCAGGATCACATCGATCCGTTCCCCCTCATAGTCGGTCATGGTTACCGGGAATACGCAGTCAACTTCTTCTCTTCTTAATGCGGTCAGCGCCCCGTCAATGGTAGGATAGGCCACAGGCTCAAAATATACTTTTTCGTTTTTCACGCTTTCAGACGCAATACTCAGGTACTCCTTCAGGGCGCCGGTCAGTTTTTTTGTATCTTTATCCTCTGCGCAATAGGGGCTGTAATCTGCCCGGTACCCCACCCGGATCATCCCGTTCCGCTTCAGCCACTGGCGTTCGCCGTAGGACAGGAACGCGCTGGTCCGGCCTCTTTTTACATATTTTTCAAAGAGCTGCTGGTTATAGTACCGGTTTTCATCCTGGATCCGGTTCATGGCGGCATCCAGTTCCTTTTTCAGATCGGGTCGGTTCTGGTTGATGGCAAAAAAGATGGGAGAAGAACCAATCTTGCAAAGCGGCGTAATGCTTTCATTGGCCCCCACCGTATTGGCGGAAATATATACGTCGATTTCCCCGTGGATCAGCTTCTGCAGCGTGTCTTTCTGTATGCTGGTCAGCTCCACGACTTCCGCTTCGATGCCGTACTGCTTCGCCCATTCGGCAAATCGCTGCGCCTGATAACTGCCCTTGTTTACGCCTACCTTCTTCCCATTAAAGGTGGCATAGTTTTCGGTGGTGATTTCCGTATTGCGGGAGGAAACATAAGCATAATACTCCTCCTCACCCATGGGCAGGGAGGAAAACAGCATGGATTTTGCCCGATCTTCTTTATAAGATACATCGCTCAACAGATCGATCTCGCCATCCTTCAGCATCTGGAAAAGCTGGGACCAGCTGGCGGTGACGTACTGGTATTCCCACCCCGTATAGGCGGCGATCTTCTGCTGGTACTCATAGGCATAACCCGACCGTCCCCCGTTCTGGTCTGTCATATTGAAGGTCGACTCGAACCAGCCCACCCGCACGGTCTTTTTCCTGGCTGGGGCGGCAAAGGCGGACGCAGGAATCAGGACTGCCAGCAGCAGACTAAGGCAGAGCAGCAGTGAGAGTATTCTTTTTTTGCCAAAAACAGACGGTCTGTGTGACATGACCTGTCTCCTGTCGGATTATACTGAATTATACTTCATTATAATATACACGCACTCTCTCAAGTTAATCATACCATAACACAGGGTTTTTGGCAATTCACTGCCGGTAATGAATTATGGATGCGGGTTTTGCTGTCTGAATCGTGATCATCATTACAGAAAAGCGCAGCAAAGAAAAGCCGTCCATAGAAAGGCACTGAAAGCATTGAGTTTTTTCCCATAATTTGCTATAATATTTGTGTTATTATTATAATGAGGATGCTATACAATAATTCAGCAGGAGCGGATTATATGAAAGAACAGGGACAAATACTGCGTAAGCTGACCAGGATTCTGATCCCGGTACTGATACTTGTTTTAGGCTGGTTCGGGTATAAGTACTTTTTCCCGGAACGGATCGTCACGGTAGGATTCATCTACGACAATGACGAGACGGCGCCCTACTCCTACAATTTCTATCTGGCCCAGGAGGCTGTGCAGAAAACCTGGCAGAAGAAGGTGCGGACCGTCATGTGCAGCAATGTGCTGGACGAGCAGATCCACCTGTCTGTACAGAAGCTGGTAGACAGTAAGTGCGATATTGTTTTCACCAACAGCTACGGGAATATCCGGGACCTTGCGGTGAAGTACCCCCATATCCAGTTCTGCCAGGCCTCCTTCGACTCGCACCCCAAACCGGCGCCGGCCAATTACCATACCTTTAAGGGCGAGGTGTACCAGGGTCGTTATGCCAGCGGCGTGGTTGCGGGACTGAAGCTGGAGGAAATGATCAAAAAAGGCAAAATTAAACCGGAAGAAGCCAAGCTGGGCTTTGTGGCCGCCTACCCCTACCCGGAAGTCATCTCCGGCTACACCGCCTTCCTGCTGGGGGCCCGTTCCGTGGTTCCCCAGACGGTGATGTATGTGAAATACGCCAACACCTGGGACAGCTATGTCCTGGAAAAGGCCTGCGCGGAGGAACTGCTGGAGGAAGGCTGCGTGATCCTGTCCCAGCATTCGGATACGGTGGGCCCTGCCATCGCCTGCGAGGAAAGCTACGCCCGGGATGTATACCATGTCGCCTATAACATCGACATGACAGACGCGGCGCCCCACACTTCCCTCACCGGCACCCGCATCAACTGGACCCCTTACATCCTGGGGGCGGTAAAAGCGGTGATGGACAACAAGCCCATTGAAAAGGCCGTGCCCGGGAATGTGCACCCCAACAACGATATGAGCTCAGGCTTTAAGGAAAACTGGGTGGAGATGACAAAGCTGAACACCGCGATTTTGCCGGAAGGCGCCCAGGACCGTCTCAAGGCGGTCATTGAAGACCTGAAAAACGGCAAACGCCAGGTATTCAAGGGAGATTATACCGGGCTCAACCCTGATAACCCGAAGGACACCGTGGACCTGCGGGGCGGCTTTACCGAAAACAAGGATTCTTCCGTTTCCTCATTTCATTACATACTTAAAGACGTGATCACCGTTTTGCAATAAACAAAACTTCCTGACAGGAGTGGATTCGATTGAAGTTTCGGATTAAAACAGCGATCTATGCGGCACTGTGCCTGGCCTGCTGCCTGATCCTGCCCGGCTGCGACCGGACAGCGGAAAAGAAGGCGGATACCGTGGCAGATATGTCCGGTTACCTGTCCTTTCTGGACTCGGAACCGGTGCTGGTAGATCCGCAGCGCATTTCTGAAAAATATACGGTCGTGCTGAATGTATTCGACCGCCTGGTGGAAGAAAAGGAGGTAGACGGCCATAACCGGCTGGTACCTTCTCTTGCAGATTCCTGGGAAATCTCCCCGGACGGTCTTGTTTACGTTTTCCGTCTGCATCCCGGCGTGACCTTCAGCAACGGTTCCGCCCTGACGGCGGAAGACGTAGGCTTTACGCTGCAACGGATGATTACCCACCCGGACAGCCGGAGCCGGAATCTGGCCATGAGTATTCAGGGGGCGGAGGAATTGCGCAAAGGCAGTACGGACAAGCTGGCAGGCTTTAAGATCGTTGACGACCATACCTTTACCATCACCCTCGCCTATCCCTGCGCCACCTTCCTGGAAGGCCTTACCACACCGGGAGCCTCCATTTTAGATAAGGAAACCACCCAGAAGGCCGGAAATACGTTCGGCCAGACGCCGGAAACTACTGTAGGCACCGGTCCCTTCGTGCTGACGGAATGGAAGCGGCAAAAGGGCATCCTCATGAAAGCCAATCCCAAACACTGGGCCGGCCCGCCTAAATGCGACGGCCTCAACATGCAGTTTTACGCGGAAAGCAGCCCCCTGCGGCAGATGTTCCTGAACGGGGAACTGGATATCCTGGACCTGGACAGGCTGGGTATCGACGCAGAGTATTTTATCCGGGGCGATATTTACCGTCAAAACCTGATCCGGGGTCATCGGGTCGGCATCTCCTACATCGCTCTCAACCAATCCGTACCGCCCCTGCAGGATGTGCGGGTGCGCAAAGCGCTGCAGCTGGCTTTGGACAGGAGGGCCCTGCTCCATGCAGCCATCAGCAACCGGGGCATTTTAGAGAATGGTATCTTCCCCCGGGGACTGAAGGGAAACAACCCGGACCTGCCGGAGATCCCCTTCGATCCGGAAAAAGCGAAACAACTGCTGCAGGAAGCCGGCTACGGGAACGGGTTCGATCTGACCATCGGCTATTCCGCCGGCACGACCCAGCGGGTGAAAGATATGCTGAAGCTGACGGCGGCCATGTGGAAGAAGGCCGGCGTGCGCGCCTCTTTGCTGGAAATGGAAAACCGGGCCTTCCTGGAACGGAGACGCAAGGGCGAGCTGGCCTGCTATACCGGTACCTGGTCCGCAGATTATAACGACCCGGACAATTTTATCAGCGAGTTTTTCGGCAGCCGGGAAAGCACTTTGGCCCGCAGCCTCTGCTATCCGGATCAGGAAGTGATGAAACGGATCGCCGCCGCCCGGTCCATTGTGGATCCGGAAGCGCGCATCCGTGAATACCGGCAGCTGGAGAAAAAGATCGTCCAGGACGATGCGGCGTGGATCCCCCTCTATTCCGGCTATCACTTCTTTGTGGTGGGCGACCGGGTAAAAGGGTTCCAGGTGCGCTGGAACGGCTGGTCCAGCAACCGTTACGCGGATGTGACGGTAAAAGCGGAAGCAGCGCGGGGGAAATAAGACATGCATTCAATTCGTACTAAAATTACGGTCCTTACGGTATCCGCCATCCTGATCTGTTCCATCCTTATCGGCACCCTGTCGGCTTTCACCGTGAAATCCCGGGAGGAACTGAACTCCGAGCGGCTGCTGAACACGATCTGCGACTCAAAACTGGATAAAATCAATAACTATCTGCACAACACGGAGACCTCTGTGGAAACGGTCTCCCGTTTCGTGTATGATTCCTTTGATGTGACGCCTCTGTCAGACGCCAACGTGATCGGGGCCACGGGTTCCGGACGGAGCCTGCGGAAACGGCCCCGGACTGCCGCTCAGCAGGCAGCCCTGGACGCTTATCTGCAGGAGCATCTGGCAGACGCAGAAGCGGTGTGCAAGACCATCGCGGAGAATAACTCCAGTATCCTTAGCTACTACTACCGCATCAACCCGGAACTCAGCAATACCGTGAAGGGCTTCTGGTATTCCCGGCAGAGCGGGAACCATTTCAAAAAGCTTACCGTGACGGAGATCGGCGAGTACAAGCCCGACGATTTTGCCCATGTGGGCTGGTACTACCTGCCTCTGGAACGGGGCCGCCCCTCCTGGCTGGATCCCTACGAAAACAAGAATCTGGGTGAAACCATGGTTTCCTATGTAGCGCCTCTGTACAAAGCCGGCACCTTTATCGGGGAGGTCGGCATGGATATCAGCTATGCCACCCTGGTGAACCAGATCAAAGAGCTGAAGATCCTGGATACGGGCTATGCCTTCCTTACCGACAAAAAGGGCAAGGTCGTGTACCACCCGCAGCTGGAGCACGGGGTCCTGCTGGGAGACGTGAGTGAAGAAATGAAAAACGTCGGCAGGAGCAACGATACCAGGCTGATCCGCTATACCAATAACGGCGTGCAGAAAGAAGCCGCCTGGAACACCCTGTCCAACGGGCTGAACCTGTTTGTGTCGGCTCCGATCAGGGAAATCAGCGCCGGGTGGCGGAACCTGTCCTGGCTTACCCTGGCCACGGCTATCGCCACGGTAGCCCTGTTCATCATCCTGACCCTGTCCCTGGTACGGAAGATCACCAACCCTCTGGTGCAGCTGGTACACGCGTCCCAGCAGATATCCGAGGGCGATTATAACGTGGACCTGAGCTATGAGGGAGACGATGAGATCGGTATCCTGACCAAGTCCTTCCAGCAGATGGCCAACCATATGCGGGTGTTCATCAACGACCTGAACAGCAAGGCCTTCCGGGATGCCCTCACCGGCGTCCGGAACAAAGGCGCCTTCGATATCTTCCTGATGGACAAGGATGAAAGCATTCAGGCATCCACGCCGGAAAACGCGGAAAATTTCGCGGTGGTTATGTTCGACTGCAACGGGTTAAAGACCATTAACGACACTTACGGTCACGAAAAAGGCGACTTCTATCTGCAGAATGCCTGCAGGACGATCTGCAAAGTGTATTCCCACAGTCCGGTGTTCCGTATCGGCGGCGACGAATTTGTGGCGGTGCTGCAGAAAGAAGACTGGAATAACCAGAAAGAACTGGAACGGCAGTTTGAACAGGCTGTGGCAGAGATCAACGCAGTGGCGGTAAATCCCTGGGATAAGGTGGATGTGGCCATGGGCGTTTCCAACTTTAATCCCTGGCAGGACAAGAGCCTGGAGGAAGTGTTCCGCCGGGCCGACGTGCAGATGTACGAGAACAAGAAGCGCATGAAGGAAGCAAGTCAATCAGTATAAAAT
This sequence comes from uncultured Succiniclasticum sp., assembly GCA_905233365.1. Taxonomy (GTDB): domain Bacteria; phylum Bacillota; class Negativicutes; order Acidaminococcales; family Acidaminococcaceae; genus Succiniclasticum. Next base: position 19,901 of record CAJODT010000009.1, on the reverse strand, counting down.
GTGCGCCGGAAGCGCGGCGCAGAACGAAAATTTCCATAAAAAATCCCGGTACGATTTGGTTCGTACCGGGTTATTTTTATGAAAACTTTATGGAAACGCTGCAGGCGCAAAGCAACAGTTCCGTCTGACGACACAGAAACGTTGCCGCGCTTAGCTGTTAAAACGCCCGTTCCTTTTTATTTCAGCTTACCGAAGTAGGTGTTCTGCAGTTGCAGGAAGTTCGCGGTGGTACGGTATTTGGCCAGGCCTTCGTTCAGTTTGCCCAGCAGCTCCTTGTTGCCCTTGGCAACCGCAATACCAAGACCGTTATACATCTCCTTGTCCTGGATATCTGCCACAATGGCCAGCTTGTCTTTGAAGATATTGATCATGTAAAAACGAGCCGTGTAATAATCCAGAATGGCAAAGTCCGCTTTCTTCTCCATGACCAGCTTCAGCGTTTCTTCACCGCTGCCGCACTCGATGAGGTTTGACGAATACTTCTTGGCTTCCTTTTCATAAATGCTGCCGATTTCTACAGCGATGCTTTTATCCTTCAGGGCTTCTGTGCCGCCGGCCTTTGTACCAAAGGGAGCCACCGCCACGTTGCGGCTTTCCAGGTACGGCTCCGTAAAATCTGCCAGTTTCTTCCGGTCTTCCGTAATGTTCATACAGGAAATGACCGCATCCACCTGCCCGTCCTGAAGGGATGGCAGCAGGTTGTTGAATTCCAGGTTGACAAACTCTACTTTTGTGTAACCCAGTTCCTGCGCCACGCCACGCATCATCTCAATATCAAAACCGGTATAGGTTTTGGAAGTCTCCTGGAAATACTCAAAGGGCGGATAGTCCGCGTCGGTACCTACCCGCAGCACCTTTTCCGAGTGAAGCTCCTTATGAGACGGCGCTCCCGCTTGCGGCTTGTGTCCGCCACAGCCCGCAACGGCAAGCAGGCAAACTATTGTTAATACAAAGCACAGAATTTTTTTCATGGCTTTACCTCCTTATGTCTGCCAGTAGCTGCAGACGCCGCTGATTTCGGGAAACGTGAGAGCGTGATGTCAGGAAGCATTGATTCAATGTAATTTTTCGAACCAGCAGTTCCTGAGTTTCCGTTTAAAGAACGCTTCCATGCGTTCTGGTATTGCCGGCTGATCTGCCAATACCGTTAAATCTTAATCTTAGATCAGAACTTCTTATACAGCACGCGGCAGGCGTTCAGTACACACAGCACGGATACGCCGGTATCCGCGAATACCGCGGCCCACATGGACGCATAGCCGAAGATGCCGGCGACCATGATGATGACTTTTACAATCAGGGCGAATACAACGTTCTGCCAGGCCACGCTGTTGACTGCCTTGGCAATGGAAATAGCTTTCGGGATGGCGCTCATTTCTGAGTTCATGAAGACCACGTCCGCCGCTTCGATAGCCGCGTCCGCGCCGCTGCCCATGGCCGCGCCCACGTCTGCCCCGGCCAGTACCGGCGCGTCGTTGATGCCGTCGCCTACGAACATGACGCTGCCGTATTTGTTGCGCAGGTCGTTCATTTCCTTCAGCTTATCCTGGGGCAGCAGTTCCGCCCGCACTTCCTGGATCCCGGCTTCCTTCGCTACTGCTTCCGCTTCCCGCCGGGCGTCGCCGGTAAGCATAACCGTGGTCAGGCCCTGTTTTGTCAGGTCGGCCACAGCCTGTTTGGCGTCGTCTTTCAGGGTATCGTTGATGAGCAGGCTGCCCAGGTAGGTCCCGTTTTTGGCTACCAGCACTTCACTGCCGTATTCGGCAGGCTGGTAAGAACCGCTGTAGTTGATTTTATAAAGATCCATCAGCTTGGTGTTGCCTATCAGCAGGACGTCGTTGCCGTTGTAGGCTACCAGGCCATGGCCGGCGATTTCTTCAAACCGGTCCGGACGGCGCAGTTCCATATTCTTTTCTTTGGCTGCGGTTACAATACTTACCGCGATAGGATGGGTGGAAACCTGTTCCGCGCCGGCGGTAAGCTGTAAAACTTCATCTTCCGGGGCCACACCGGAGGCATTTACTTTCTGCAGCACAAAGTTGCCTTTGGTGACCGTGCCGGTCTTATCCATAACCACCGCGGCTACATTTTTCAGCATTTCCAGCGCATTGCCGCCCTTAAACAGGATGCCCAGCTTGGAACCGGCGCCGATGCCCGCGAAGAAGGACAGGGGCACGCTCAGCACAAGGGCGCAGGGGCAGCTGATGACCAGGAAGGTCAGGGCGGTGTAAATCCATTTGTGCCAATCGCCGGTAACCAGGGAGGGTATGACAGCAACCAGGATGGCCGCCGCTACTACGATAGGAGTATAGACCCGTGCGAAACGGGTGATGAACTTGTCAATATACGGCTTGTTGGCCGCTGCGTTTTCCACAGAGTCCAGAATCTTGGTGACCATGGATTCCTGCAGTTCTTTTTCCACGCGGATCTTCAGCATGCCGGAGGTGTTCACGCAGCCGGACAGGACTTCGTCGCCGTAGCCCTTGCGTACCGGTACGGGTTCGCCGGTAACAGGTGACGTATCCAGCAGGCTTTCGCCTTCGATGACCACGCCGTCCAGGGGGATACGGTCGCCGACGCGGACCAGCAGGATATCCCCTACCCGGGCTTCCGCGGAAGGAATCACCTTCACGTCATCACCCACCAGCAGGTTGACCACTTCCGGACGCATATCCACCGCGTCCATGATCTGATCGCGGCTCCGGTCGGCGGCACGGTCCTGGAACCATTCGCCTACCCGGTAGAAGAAGATAACGCCGACTGCTTCTTCCCAGGCCTCCACGGCAAAAGCGCCTAAGGTGGCCACAGTCATCAGGAAGTTTTCGTCAAAGAATTCGCCTTTGGTGATGTTCTTCAGGGCGGTAAGCACGATCTTCCAGCCCAGGATGATATAGGCGATCACCAGTGCAATATGATGGTATTCGTGGGGAACCAGCTCCAGCCATTCAGTCACAATGAAGATGGCACCGCCTACCACCAGTTCAAACAATTCCCGCGAGTTTTCGCTGAGGAAGGATTTCTTCTTTTTGGCTTTGCGGTCGGGAACAGGCGTGTTGTCTTCCCGTTCCACGATGGTCACGCCGTCTTCCACTTTATTGGTAACAGCCTGCATCTTGGCGGTGAGGCCGTCGTAGCTGCGGGCGGTAACGCGCAACTGGCCGGTCGCGTAGACCAGCACTGCGTCTTCCACTTCCGGCATGGCTTTGATGGCGTCTTCCACTTTGGTAGCGCAGGCCGCGCAGTCCAGGCCCTGCACATCGTAGGTGCGGAATTTCGCGGCGCCGAACTGTTCCTTCTCGGTAATGGTGACGCCCTCTTCCGCTTTATCAGCAGCCGCCTGCATCAGCGGCAGGAGGCCGTCATAGCTGCGGGCGCTGACCCGGAGCTGACCGGTTTCGTAAACCAGGATCGCTTCATCCACAATCGGCAGGGCCGCGATGGCGTCCTGCACCTTCACGGAGCAGGCCGCGCAATCCAGGCCATCCACTTTGTAGGTGCGGTATTTTTTCTCGGCCTTGGCACGGACACGTTCCGTAATGGTCACGCCGTCCTCGGCCTTGGCCGCAGCAGTCTGCATTTTGGCCAGCAGGTCGTCGTAGTTGTCGGCGGTTACCCGCAGCTGGCCGGTTTCGTAAACCAGCGTAGCCATCTTCACGCCGGGAATGGCAGCGATGGCATCCTGTACTTTGATGGAGCAGGCTGCGCAGTCCAGTCCGGCCACGTTGTAGGTACGGAATTTATCGGACTGGCCCGGTCCTTCTTCCCTGGGCACTACGGTTACGTAGGACAGGAACGAACGGCAGATTTCCTGGAATACCGGCAGCATTGCGTCCGGGTTCTTGGCCGAAACCCGGAGCTGCTTGGTGCCGAAGCTTACCGTCGCGTAGGATACCCCCGGCAGGGATTTGATTTTATGTTCGATCTTGGACGCGCAGATGGGGCAGTCCAGATTGATGAGGCTGTAAACGCGTTTCACGTCGTCAGCGTCCGGCATCCGGCATTTGCAGTGCGCCAGGCTTTCGCCGCAGAAATCGCAGTATTCTTCATGGGAATTGCAGGCTTCGCAGCCGCATTCATCGGGATGACCTGCAAGATGCACTGCGTGTGTGTACGCCGCATTGTGGTGCACCAGCTCATGTTCGCTATGGTCATGGGTCGCGCAGTCATCGCAGCCGCAGCTGCCATGCCCGTGGTCATGGTCATGCCCGTGGTCGTGATCATGCCCGTGATCGTGGTCATGTCCGTGGTCGTGGTCGTGTCCATGGTCGTGGTCATGTCCGTGGTCGTGGTCGTGTCCGTGGTCGTGGTCATGGTCATGCCCGTGGTCGTGATCATGTCCGTGGTCGTGGTCGTGGGCCACGCCTTCCCCATGGGAATGGGGCGGCACATGATCGTGGTCGTGAACATGTTCGTGAGCATGCTGCTCTACGATCCCTTTGACGGCGTTCTCCTCAATCGCGTCTTCGTGCTGCATAACGCCGCTTCCTTTCGAGAAAGTACGGATTGCAGCATCCTCCGCGCTGCTACGGATCTCTTCCAGGTCTTTCATTTCGTTTTCCATATTTTGTCACCTTTCCTTGCGCCTGAGCTCCGGGCGCGGGGAACTTATTCCGTTTCTGTTTCACAGTTCCCAGGCCCTGATATCCCTTTCGGGATAAGGTTCAACAGTTATTTAATAAGGATTCTCTTTTGAATCGTCTATATTATAACATATGAGCAATTGTTCATATGTTATTTCTCTCTATTTCACAATTGCTTCACAAATTTCAACCTCATTTGTTTCAAATGTTACAATATTATTGATTGTTCCAGACAGTCTTGCGGAATTCATATGTTTTTTCCTATTGTCATTGCGTCTGTCCGCGCTTTACTCTACCGTTATTTTAAAAAACACAGGCGCCATTCCTTTTACAGCGCCTGTGTTAAGTTACTGTTTCACCGCTACGCGGCTTGCCTGACCCTGTTTAGCATCAGAAGAGATGGCAGGCGACTTCGTGGCCCGGTCCTATTTCCTTCAGTTTCGGCTTTTCCTGCATACAGCGTTCCGTGCAGTTGGGGCAACGGTTGCTGAAGGGACAGCCCAGATCCAGCGGACTGGGCGGTTCGCCCTTGATATTCTCAATCTTCTTGGTAAAGTCCATCTTGGTATCAAAGACAGAGGCCAGCAATGCCCTTGAATAGGGATGGCAGCATACATCTGACAGCCCTTCGCCCGGCATAACTTCAACTATATTCCCAAGGTACATAACCGCCACCTGATGGGCAAAGGATTCAATCAGGCCCAGATCGTGACAGATGAAACCGATGGTAATGTTCTTCTCCCGTTGCAGGCGGGTGATGAGCTCGATGACCGTTTTCTGCACAGAAACGTCCAGTGCGCTGGTTGCTTCGTCCATAACGATGAACTCCGGCTCCAGGGCAATAGCCCTGGCGATGGCCACGCGCTGCCGCTGACCGCCGGACATGTTATGCGGATACCGGTCCGCAAAATCACCGGGAAGCTCTACCAGTTCCAGGAGTTCCCTTGCCTTAGCGTCCATTTCAGACGGTTTAATGCGGTTAAAGTTCAACAGAGGCTCGCAGACGATCTCCTTAATCTTCATCTTGGGATTAAACGAGGTGGACGGATCCTGGAAAACCATCTGGATATGCTGGCGGTTTTCGTGAAGCTCCGCGCCTTTCATTTTCGTGATATCTTTCCCGTGGAAGAAGATCTCGCCTTCTGTGGGGTAATCAAGCCATACCAGGAAACGCATGAAAGTACTCTTGCCACAGCCGGACTCGCCGACCAGGCCCAGGGTCTTTCCTTTATAAAATTTCAAATTGATATCATCACAGGCGGTAAGCAGGCGGCCGTCGTTAGTCGGAAAACGGCGGGTCACATGACGCGCGTCAATCAGCAGATCTTTTTCATCAAACATAGCGCTTACCTCCTAACGTCGGTACCGCATCCAGCAGCAGCTTGGTATACGGATTGGTGGACTTGTGGAGTATATACTCGCGCTGGCCCTGGTCTACAACCTCACCGCGTTTCATAACCACGATCTTGTCTCCCATATAGGCCGCAACACCCAGATTATGGGTTACAATGATAATACTGGTACCGTATTCGTCCCGAAGCTCCATAAACTGACGGACAATCTGTGCCTGGGTCGTCACGTCCAGGGCCGAAGTCGGTTCATCAGCCAGCAAGAGTTTGGGCTGGTAGGTCATGCCCATGGCAATGCCCACGCGCTGACGCTGACCGCCGGAAAGTTGGAACGGATAAGAACGCATCACGCGGTCTCCGTCCGGCAGACGCATCCGCTCGATCATTTCCACGCCCTTCGCCCAGGCATCTTTCTTGGAGATGTCCTCGTGGGTCAGGATATATTCCACATAACTGTCGCCGATCAGGCGGGTCTGGTTCATCATAGCGCCGCTGTCCTGGAAAATCATGGACACGTCATGACCCCGCAGCTTGCGCCACTCTTTGTGCGTCAGTTTCAACAAATCAATTCCGTCATAGGTAATGTTACCGGCGGAAACTCTGCCCGCACCGGGAAGCAGCCCCATGACCGCACGGATCACGGTGGTTTTGCCGCTGCCGGACTCGCCGACGATACTGCAAATCTCACCTTTTTCCAGGTTCATGCTGCAATTTTTAACCGTAAGGTTTTTACCATAGGAAATATCTACGTTCTGGATTTCTAATAATGACATGATATTCCCCCCTTACTCTTCCCGCGGATCCAGAATATCCCGGAGATTATCGCCCAGCATATTGAAGACCACCACCGTAATAAAGATAGCCAGACCGGGATACAACATCATCCAGGGCGCCGACTGCATAAAGTCGCGGCCCTCGTTCAGCATGGAGCCCCATTCCGGCGTCGGCGGCTGGGCGCCAAAGCCCAGGAAAGACAGCGCCGCAAGTTCCATTGTCATACTACCGATATCCGTAGCCGCCGTGATGACCAGCGTGGTAATGGTATTTGGCAGCATATATTTCCACAGCATACGCCAGGTGCCGGAACCGGTTACGATAGCCGCGTACACGTAATCCGTGTGACGGATCTTCAGTACCAGGGAACGGGCCATACGCGCATACTTGGGCCACGTCACCAGCGCGATGGCGATAATCGCGTTACGCATGCTGGCGCCCAGCATACCGGCTACGGCAATGGCCAGTACCAGGCCCGGGAAAGCGATCATCATATCAGCGAGACGCATGATGACTGCATCTACCCAGCCGCCGAAATAGCCGGAGAGCACGCCCAGGGCAGTTCCGACCACAAAAATAACAGCAACCAGAATAAACGTGGATACTAACGAAGTACGGGCGCCATACAGTACACGGGCATAAATGTCCCGGCCCATTTTATCCGTACCGAAAATATGTTTTGCGTCCGGCGGCATAATCGCGTCAGCCAGGCTACCGGCTGTGGGATCTATGCCATGGGCAAGTACCGGGGCAAAGATGGCGATCAGTATAATGATAAGCGCCAATATACCGAAAAGGACAAAGCCTTTATTACTCAGAAATTTATTCTTTTTCTTATCCATACGCTTACCTCCTCAACCGCATGCGGGGATCCACATAATTGTAGGAGATATCTACGATCAGGTTGATCATCATATAGATGATAGCAACCCAAAGTACATAGCCCTGGACCAGGAAATAATCGCTGGACGTGATGGCAGACACCGCAAGGTTGCCCAGCCCCGGATAGGAAAAGATAATCTCCACTACGCTGGTGCCACCCAGCAGGGAACCGATGGACAGGCCCAGCATGGTAATCAGCGGCAGCAGGGAGTTGGGAAGCACGTTGCCCCACAGGATCTTGCTTTCCGAAACGCCACGGGCCCGGGCGCCAATCACGTAATCAGAATGCAACTCCTCCAGCACCGCCGTACGGACCTGACGGGTGTACTTTGCCGTCATGGCAACGGCCAGCGTCACCGCGGGAAGGATCAGCGACTTAAAGTCACCGGCGGAGGAAACCACCGGCAGGAGCCCCAGCTTTACACAGAAAACCAAGATCAGCATCAGGCCCAGCCAGAAGTTCGGGATGGATACGCCGAAAAAGGTAATCGCACGCACAAAATAATCGATGGGTTTGTTATGATTTACAGCTGAAATTACACCCAGGGGCACTGCAAAGACAAGCATAAGTACGGTAGAAGCCAGTGTCAGCTTCAGGGTAGGCCACAGGCGGCTCATCAGCAGCTCCGCGACCGGTTTGTGCAACATGAAGGATTCTCCGAAATTACCCTGCAGACAGTTCAGGATCCAGTCCTTGTACTGGGTAAAAAACGGCTTATTCAGACCCAGCTTTACCCGGGCCTCTTCAACCATTTCCGGAGTAGGTATGATGCCGCTTGCGGTGAACAGGTTACGGGCCGGATCGCCTGGCGACAGATAGGTTAGTAAAAAGGTCAGAAAGCTGATGCCAATCAGTACGATCAGCATTTGCAGCAGTCTTGACATTATCTGGTTCTTATTCATTGTATTCTCTCCTCATCATAGGAGTCTTCCCGGAAACACCCGGAAAAATTTTTACACAAAGGATACGGCCAATGCCGTATCCTTTGTGTTTGCATTTTAAGCCGTATTTAAGCGGACTTTGTTCTTACTTCTTCGCGCCAGCCGGTTTAATTTCGTCGGTAACCCAATAGTAATCCAGCGGATACATATGGGCAGAACCAACTTTGTCATTGTTGAAAATGAGGCAGCTGTTGTAGTAACCGTCTACCAGGACTCCAGCTTCGTCAATCAGGATCTGCTGCAGCTTAACCATCAGCTCAGCATAACGTTTTGTATCCATGGTGTTCAGCAGTTCTTCATAGGCCTTATCATAATCAGCATTCTTAAAGCCACAGTAATTAGCCTCGGCCTTGCTATACCAGTTGCCCATATAAACCGTCGGAGCTCCGGCGATCATAGCGTTCCAGTTATTGTTGTTAAAGTCGTACTCACCGGCAACCAGTTTTTTCCACTGGTCGTCAGAACTGCCGTACTCGCTCTTTACGCCGATGCCTACGGCTTTCAGGTACTGGGTGTGCGCATCGGAGAAGTCGTTCAGCAGGCGGTTCGCATAGGAGATATAGCGCAGTTGGATGTTCTGGCCGTTCAGTTCGCGGATGCCGTCGCCGTTTGTATCTTTAATGCCGGCTTCGTCCAGAATCTTCTTGGCGCCTTCCGGATCGTATTCATAGGGGTTCTTCAGGCCGTCAAAGCCATAGCCCAGGGAACTGGGGATGACAGACGGGCCAGGGCTGTACAGACCGCCGATGGTGTTGGATTTGCAGATAGTCTTGTAGTCAATAGCTTTCAGGACAGCCTGGCGCAGCGCCTTGTTAGCCAGCGGACGGCCTTCCTTCATGTTCATCCAGCTGAAACCGCAACGGGTACCGGCTGCAATCTGAACCGTGAACTTCTTATCTGCCTGCAGGGCTTTCAGGTCCGCAACGTTCATGATGTTTTCAGCAATGTCGATCTGACCGGCGCGCAGCGCGTTCGCCTTGGCGGAAGCATCGCCCATGAACAGGATCTTGACTTCGTCATAAGGAGCCTTGCCGTTCCAGTAATGGGGATTGGCAACCATCTCATAGCCCACCTGTTCCTTGAAGCTCTTAACCATGTAGGGGCCGGTGCCGACAGGAGCATGACGCAAATCCTTGGATCCCTTAATATCAAGGATAACCATGGAGGGGTCAGCCAGGCTTGCCGCCATGTTCGGATAGGCCTTTTTGGATTTGATGGTAACAGTGCCGGCCGCATCGTCAGCCGTAACCACCGCTTCAAAATCCAGGAACTGTTGCGGCCTGGTGGAGCCTTTCTTTCCGGCGTCGCCACGGATCCAGTCCAGATATTCCTTAACCTTGGTAGCGGTCACGTCGGCGCCGTTACTGAACTTAATACCCTTTTTCAGTTTGAAAGTCCAGGTTTTGTTACCGTCACTGGGAGTAGCGGATTCCGCCAGTTGGGGAATCGGTTTTACATTGTCGTCAAAGCGGAACAGAGTCTGGCCAACGCCAAAGCGGCTGCAGTTCCAGGCAGTATTGGTCTGCATGGAAGGGTCGATGGAGCCGTCGGCATACATCTGGCAGCCAAAAGTCAGCACTTTCGGACCGGCAGCAGCCTTACCGTCTTTGCCTGCTTCAGGCTTTTTGTCGCCGCCGCCGCAACCGGCCAGCAGACTACAGGTAACGAGACCTGCTACCAATAACGCGGCGGATTTTTTAGATAATTTTTTCATAGAGTTCCTTCCTTTCCAAGTTAGATATTAAATAAAAAGGTGAAATAAAAAGAAAAAATTCACCCAAAAGCCTGTTTTCATTTGCTTGCGTCCGACAGGCTAAAACCCCGTTTCTTTCAGCTGATTCCAAGGTTTTATCCTGCCACCACGGATTTAGCAAGCGCTAATTCTTATCTTTGCTTATACTATCATATCAAAAATAAGATGTCAATATATTCATTATGCCTATTAGTAATTTTTATTATTAATGTCACGCTGTTATCGTTCCTGCATTCCGACAGCTGACCGGCAGTAAACACCCGGCAAAAGAAGCTTCGTTACACCGGGGGCTGCGTCATCCATGTGCCCTTCCGGTAATACCAGTACAGCATGGCGCCGGCCGTTCCCCAGGTTATGGGGTACACGGCCACCAGCAGGCGGATATCGTGAGCCAGCTGCATGAACCCGAACAGGATGAGCGTTCGCAACAGGCACTGGTTGAACAGCACGATATACATCGGTACGTCCGAAAGACCGCCTCCGCGCAGGGTGTCCGCAAAGACTTCGAGAAATACATAGAAGAAATAGAACGGGAACGAGACCCAGATAATGGTGACTCCCATGTCAATGACGGCAGGGTCGGAGTAGAAGACGCCGAAGGTCTCCCGACCGAAATAAAGCAGGATGGCCGCCAGCACCAGCGAATAACCCACGCCGAAAATCAGCGTCGTACGCAGACCGCTCTTTACCCGGTCATAGAGCCGTGCCCCCACATTCTGCCCGGTAAAGGTCATCATGGCCTGGCCCAGGGCGACCAGCGGCATGTAAAACAGCAGCTCGATGCGGTAGTAGGCCGTAAAGGCCGCAATAGCCACCACGTCGAACCCGTTGATGAAATACTGTACGAATACATTGGAAAGGGTCACCACTACACCCTGCAGGCCTGCAGGCAGACCGATTCGGATGATTTCCCGCATCAGCGGCCGGTCAACGGCCAGTTTCGGGATGCTGATGACGCCATCGTGGAGCAGGTAATACACGGCAATGATCGCCGAAAGCACCTGGGACAGAACCGATGACCAGGCCACCGCGAGGACGCCGTTATTCATATACGTAATAAACAGGTAATTTGTCACTACGTGGATGATGCCGCACACCAGCTGGATCAGCATGGGTGTCTGTGAATTGCCCAGTGCCCGCATAACGCCGGCCGCCATATTAAAGACCAGCATAAAGGTCAGCCCCAGGAAAAATACCTGCACATAGTCCAGGGCGTCCTGAAAAATGCTGGCCGGCGTGTTCACCGCGTTCAAAAATTATAACCGTCAGCAGCACACCGCCGATGATGCCCAGCATCATGGACGTATGGATGGATTTACTGAGCTGTACTTCATCTTTGCGGCCAAAAGCCTGGGCGATGACCACGCCGGCGCCGATGCTGATGCCCGTAAACAGATTTACGAGAGCCGAGTTCAGCAGCACACTGGCCCCCACCGCTGCCGAAGCTTCCGTGCCCAGATAATTGCTGACAAAAAGGATGTCAACAGTGGTATATAATTGCTGAATCAGACTGGCGCCAAGCAGGGGCAGCGCAAACAGGAGCAGCTTGCGGGCAATGGGGCCGTGGGTCAAATCAAGAGTTTTAGCCAAAATGAGTCACCTGAGTTCCTTAAGTTATTGAGATTGATTATTATTACGCTTACTATACCAAATCGATGCATTCTTTGCAAGAGAAAACTGTAATTAATCCCGCTCTGAACCCGTCTAATCGACAAACGAAAGATTTCAGGCTTTAATTCAGCAAATACGCGGGTTTTTGTAATCGCCCGGGCATGTATTCATTAGCATTATAAAGTGTATTTTACACATACATTCAAAGAATAATAAACAAAACTAATAATAGTTATTATTAAATGTTTTAAAATCTTGTAACGAATCGATGTTTTATGTTATAATACTCACATCAATTCCCATAGAAAAGGAGATTTACAATGTCACAGGACATGACGATTTGCGGACTGGAAATAAAACGGGGAACCAAGCTGCGGACCATGCTGCCGGTTCCCGATACTACAGTAAAAATACCTATGACAGTGATCAACGGCACCGAAGACGGACCGACCCTGCTGATCACCGCCGGCATCCACGGCGGCGAATACCCCGGCATCGCGGCGGCCATGGAACTGGGCCGGGACATCGAACCGGAACATATCCGGGGCTGCCTGATCATTCTACACCCGGTCAATATCCAGGGCTTCTGGGCGCGCCGCGAATTCATCGTGCCCGAAGACGGCAAAAACCTGAACCGGGTTTTCCCCGGCACCCCCCTGGGCACCCTGGCGGACAAGACCGCCTACCTCATCAGCAGCAACCTGTTCACCATCGCCGATTTTTATGTGGACATGCACAGCGGAGACATCCACGAAAGCCTGCACCCCTATGTGTATTATCCGGGCCAGCCTACTCCGGAAGTGGAAGCGGCATCCAAACGTATCGCCAAAGTAGTTGACGTGGAACATATGGTGCGCTCCCTGGCCACAGGCGGCGCATACAACTACGCAGCCAGCACGGGACTTCCTTCTATTTTAATAGAACGGGGCGGCGCGGGCCTCTGTCTCCACGAGGACATCGAAGCCTATAAAGACGACATCCGTAACATCCTGCGGAAACTGAAGATGTTTGAACTGCCGGTCAAACCGCGGCGCAACCATCCCCGTGACATCATTAACATGATCTATCTGGAATCCATGGAGACCGGTTGCTGGTTCCACCACATCCACAGCGGCGATTTCGTACAGAAAGGCCAGGTACTGGGACGCACCACCGACCTGTTCGGCCAGACCATCACCGAATATTACGCCGAAATCTCCGGCGTGGTCCTGTATGTATGCCCGGCCCTCTCCGCGCCCAAGGGAACCATCCTGGTAGGCTACGGCCAGATTGCGGAGGATGACGACGATTAAACTAAGGAAACAAAAAGACGGTTGCGTGCCTCACTCCCCCTCCGAGACGCGCAGCCGCGCTTTATTGGTTCAATTTAAAACACGCTCCGGAAATGCGATTCTTCCCCTCGCAAATCCGGAGCGTGTTGTATTATGTCTGTTTTAAGTTGTGTCTTGCTGTTTCTCATACCAGCGTAGTGCTGCAACAGCTTCCATTATAAATTAGTACGCAATTTACTCCTGTACGCCGGGGATCTTTGGCAGCCGGTCCATGCTCACCGCCAGTTCCTCGTCTGTGGGGATATAGTCGTTCAAATTGCCGGCCTGGTAGTTTTCGTAGGCCAGCATATCGAAGAAGCCGGTACCGGTCAGGCCGAACAGGATGGTTTCACTGCGGCCTTCTTCCTTGCAGCGTTTCGCTTCTTCAATGGCACCCAGAATGGCGTGGGCCGATTCCGGAGCGGGCAGGATGCTTTCGTATTTGGCAAACAGCGTCGCCGCTTCAAACACGTCAGTCTGCACCACGGATTTTGCTTCCATATAACCGTCATGATACAGTTTGGACAGGATGGGCGCCATGCCATGGTAGCGCAGGCCGCCTGCGTGGATGGGAGACGGGGTGAAGGTACAGCCCAGAGTGTACATCTTCGCCATGGGCGTAATTTTTCCGGTGTCGCAGAAGTCATAGGCGTAACGGCCCCTAGTCAGGGACGGGCAGGAGGCCGGCTCGATGGCTACCAGACGGGGATTCGCCTTCCCCTGCAGCTTGTCTTTGGCAAAGGGTGCAATGAGACCGCCCAGATTGGAACCGCCTCCGGCACAGCCAACCACTACGTCGGGATATTCATCCAGCAGCTCCATCGCTTTGGCGCTTTCCAGACCCACAATGGACTGGTGCAGCAGCACCTGGTTCAGCACGGAGCCCAGCACATATTTCACATTATCGCCGGAAACCGCACGCTCTACCGCTTCGGAAATGGCACAGCCCAGGCTGCCGGGATTATCAGGATTCTCTGCCAGAATGGCCCGGCCTGCATTGGTGGTATTGCTGGGACTGGCTACCACGCTGGCCCCAAAGGTCTGCATGATTGCTTTGCGGAACGGTTTCTGATTATAGGAAGCCTTCACCATGAATACTTCCAGGGGCAGGCCGAAATAGCAGCAGGCTTCCGAAAGGGCTGTTCCCCACTGACCGGCGCCGGTTTCCGTGGTCACACCGTTCAATCCCTGCTTCTTGGCATAATAAGCCTGGGGGATAGCGCTGTTCAGCTTGTGGCTGCCGGACGTGTTATTGCCTTCAAATTTGTAATATATCTTCGCCGGAGTATCCAGCGCTTTTTCCAGATTGTAGGCGCGGCACAGCGGGGACGGACGATAGTTCTTATACATCTCCAGCACTTCAGGCGGAATCTCGATATACTGTGTATCGTTATCCATCTCCTGATGGGCCAGTTCTTTACAGAAAACAGGATACAAGTCTTCCTCGGATACCGGTTTACCCGTTGCGGGATTCAGCATGGGCTCCGGTTTTTCTTTCATGTCCGCCCGCAGGTTATACCACGCTGTGGGAATCTGTTCTTCCGTTAAATAGAGTCTGTGGGGTACTTTCTTTGCCATGTTTCATTCCTCCTGAGTCGTTTTTATTCTAAAAATTCACAGCGTTTCACCGCTTCAGCCATCTTCTTTACATATTCCCTGACCGGTTCCACGCAGTCTTTACCGTGCTCTGCAATTATTTTTATAATGGCGCTGCCCACGATAGCCCCGTCGCTGAGACGGGCCATGGCCGCTGCCTGCTCCGGCGTAGCGATGCCAAACCCCACCGCAGCCGGCGTGTCCGTCACTTCCCGGATCTTTTTGTAAATCGTACCGATATCCGTTGTAATCTCGCTGCGCACACCGGTCACACCCAGGCTGGACACGATGTAAACATAGCCTTTTGCGTCTTTGGCAATCTGCTGAATGCGATCTGCCGAAGTGGGTGCAATCATGGTGATACGATCCACGCCGTACTTTTCGCAGGCCGCTTCCAGTTCGCCCCGTTCCTCATAAGGTACGTCCGGTACAATAGTCCCGTCCACTCCCGCTTCCGCGCAGCGGGCATAGAACTTGTCCGTCCCGTAATGGAAAATGGGATTGGCGTAGGTCAGGAATACCAGCGGAATATCGGTTTCTTTCCGTACCTCTTTGATCATGTCAAAGACCTTGTCCGTGGTAGTGCCTGCATTCAGGGCCCGGATATCCGCTTCCTGGATCACCGGGCCTTCCGCCATGGGATCGCTGAAGGGAATGCCCAGCTCGATGATCGTCGCCCCCGCTTCTTCCATAGCCAAGATCAGCTTCTTTGTGGTTTCCAGGTCTGGATCGCCTGCGGTAATGAACGGAACAAACATCTTTTTATGCTGTTTCAGCACTGCTGCTAACTTACTCATGCAAATCCCTCCCCAAATATCTGGCGATAGCCGCCACGTCTTTGTCGCCCCGTCCGGACAGGTTGACCACGATGATTTTATCTTTATCCATTGTCGGCGCCAGCTTCATGGCATAGGCCAGGGCGTGAGCACTTTCCACAGCAGGGATGATGCCTTCCGTCTTGGACAGGTAGATGAACGCGTCCACTGATTCCCGATCCGTAGCCGGTACATATTCCGCCCGGCCGATGTCGTGAAGGTATGCGTGTTCCGGTCCGATGCCGGGATAATCCAGCCCCGCGGAAATGGAGTACACCGGCGCAATCTGCCCGTATTCGTCCTGCAGGAACAGGGACTTCATGCCGTGGAAGATGCCTTCCGAGCCCCGGGCGATGGTAGCCGCCGTCCGTTCCGTGTCCACGCCTTCCCCGGCCGCCTCCACACCGATGAGGCGCACATCCTTGTCCGGGATGAAATCGTAGAAGAGACCCATGGCATTAGATCCGCCGCCTACACAGGCAATGACCACATCAGGCAGCCGCCCTTCTTTTTCCAGCAGTTGGGCTTTCACTTCTTCCCCGATTACTTTCTGGAAGTCCCGTACCATTTCCGGATATGGATGGGGTCCCATAACAGAGCCTAACACATAATAGGTATCTTCCACCCGGGCCGTCCAGACCCGCAGCGCCTCGTTCACCGCGTCTTTCAGGGTACCGGTGCCTGTGGTGACAGGGACCACCTTCGCCCCCAACAGTTCCATGCGGAACACGTTCAGGGCCTGCCGCTCGCAGTCTTCCTTGCCCATGTACACGGTACATTCCATGCCCATCAGCGCCGCCACGGTAGCGGTAGCCACGCCGTGCTGCCCGGCGCCGGTCTCTGCGATGACGTGCTTCTTTCCCATGCGCTGCGCCAGCAGGCACTGGCCCAGTACGTTATTGATTTTGTGGGCGCCGGTGTGGTTCAGGTCTTCCCGCTTCAGGTAGATTTTGGCGCCGCCCAGGTCCTTTGTCATCTTTTCCGCATAATACAGCATGCTGGGACGATTGGCGTAATCACGGTACAGCTGGCGCAGTTCGTCCCAGAACGCCTTGTCGTTTTTGTAAAATTCATAGGCTTTTTCCAGTTCCAGCACTGCGTTCATCAGCGTTTCCGGAATATACTGCCCGCCGTGGATCCCAAATCTTCCCTTTGTCATGATAAGCACCCTTTCTTACTTTATAATATCTGCTGTATCGCTTTCATAAACGCTTCCATCTTCGCAGCATCCTTGTATCCGTCAGTCTCGATTCCCCCGGATACGTCTACCCCATAAAAGTATGGGAGAAGTCTTGCGTCCTCTTGCACCTGTCTGATGATTTCTGCTATGTTGTCCGCATCCAATCCTCCGGCCAGGAAGAACGGTTTGTCAATGGACAGGTTATTTAATAAGGAAAGGGAGAAGGTCTTTCCCGTTCCGCCATACGCATCAGGGATGAAGGTGTCGAAGAGGTAGTAGTCCGCCTGGGCCGCTTCGGCCAGAAGGCCTGCATTGGCTGTCGGCTCTCCGCTCCGCAACCTTATGGCTTTGATGATTTTTGCCTCGGTCAGGGTCTTCAGCTTTGCGATGTAAGCTGCGTCCTCATCCCCGTGAAGCTGCAGCAGGTCGGCAATGCCATTGTTTGCCAGGGCAGCGGCTTCTTCCACTGGCATGTTTACCAGCACCGCCACTGTTTTAATCTTTGGGTCCAGCTTCCTTTTCAGCTCAGCGGCCTGCTCTTTCGTAATCTGCCTTTTGCTTTTCGCAAACACGAAGCCCGCAAAGTCAGGCTGCAGCCGGTTGACTGCTTCGATATCTTCCGGTCTGCGCAGACCGCAGAATTTAACGTGAATCATGTATTACTCCCTGCCGCGACACTTCTTGTTGAAAGGCACGCTGCGCTTTCGTCCCTTTATGGCTTCCCAACCTTTTCTGCACCGACCCCGTCTTCTTCACGCCTCTCTTAACTCTCGCAGCATCTGTTCCGGGTTCCCGCTGCGCATCAGCGTCTCGCCGATCAGTACGCCGTTAAAACGAGCCTCTTTCAGTTGGCGGATATCTTCTTTATTTCGTATCCCGCTTTCCGCTATGCAGATTCTGTCTTCCGGTATCTCATCCCGCAGCTTCAGACAGGTTCCCATGTCTACCGAAAAGTCCTTTAGGTTCCGGTTATTGATGCCGATGATTTTCGCCCCGCTGTTCAGCGCCATTTCCATTTCTTCTGCGTTGTGGGTCTCCACCAGCGCGTCCAGCCCGATGCTTTCCGCTGCCAGCCGGTACTCTTCCAACTGTGCCGGGGATAAGATGGCACAAATCAGAAGCACAGCGCTGGCACCCAGCAGTTTAGCCTCATAAATCTGATACGGGCTTACCGTAAAATCCTTGCGCAGCACCGACAGGGAAACCTGCGCCGCAATCTCCTTTAAATACGCATCCGAGCCCAGGAAGTATTCCGGTTCCGTCAACACCGAGATGGCAGCCGCGCCGCCCGCTTCATAGGCTTTCGCAATCTGCAGGTAATGGAACTCCGGGGCTATCAGTCCTTTGGACGGGGATGCTTTTTTGCATTCGCAGATGAAGTTCAGTCCCGGACGCTGCAGGTTTGCCTGAAAGAAGCGCCTTCCTGTTATTCTTACGGCTTGTGTACCGTCAGCTTTGGTTCCGGAGAATTTATCAGCCAAACCTTTAAAATAGGAAACTTCCCTTTTATAAATCTGCTCCGCTTCTTCCCTAACCGCTGCCAGGCTTTTCTGTTTTTCCAGTTTGGCTACCCGCGCTTTGGCCGCGGATGCTAACGTATCTAAAATCACGGTTCCTAACCAGCCTTTATAATTACAATTCCGTTCCCGTTTTTATCCCTGCCGTCATCTGTTGCAGGAAATGTGTATCATTTATCTGTTTCGCACGGCCTTGCCTTTCGCAACTGCTTTCCTTACAGGCAGTTTTATGAAATAACCGTGTCCCTCATTCCGGCCGGTTGCTCACTTCAATCAGTTTCTCCAGCGTGGCCAGTGCCTTGCCGGAGTCGATGATCTCTGCTGCCAGCGCGATGCCGTCCTTCATACTCTCTGCCTTGCCACCAATATACAGAGCCGCTCCGGCGTTCAGCAGCACCGCATTACGTTTATGTCCCTTTTCGCCCTTCAGAATCGCCAGCGTGATCCGGGCATTTTCTTCCGGGGTGCCCCCCTTTAGGTCTTCTTTCTTACAGCGCTCAAACCCGAAATCTTCCGGCGCAATTGTATAGGATTTATACCAGCCGTCCTTGATCTCGCAGATGGTCGTAGGCGAACTGAGGGAAATCTCATCCAGCTTGTCCTGTCCGTACACCACCATGCCGCGCTTTACGCCCAGGCTGGTCAGTACCCGTGCCAGCGGCTCTGCCAGGTAGCCGTCGTACACGCCCAGCAGCTGCATGGAAGGCGAGGCCGGGTTGGTCAGAGGCCCCAGGATGTTGAACACAGTCCGGAAGCCCAGTTCCTTACGGATTGCTCCCACATATTTCATGGAAGTGTGATACTTCTGCGCGAAGAAGAAGCACATGCCTGCTTCCTGCAGCAGCTCCACGCACCTTGCGGGGTTCTGGTTGATGTTGACCCCCAGCGCTTCCAGGCAGTCCGCCGTCCCGCACAGGGAGGATGCCGCCCGGTTCCCGTGTTTGGTAACCTTCATGCCGCCTGCCGCCGCGATCAGCGCCGAAGTGGTGGAGATGTTGAAGCTCTGGGCGTTGTCGCCGCCGGTACCCACGATTTCAAACACGTCCATACCCGTATCTACTTTTGTGGCATGGTCACGCATGGCCGCGGCGCACCCGGCGATTTCATCCGTAGTTTCCGCCCGGAGCCGCCAGAAACGCAGCGTTTTGCGTCGCCGTCGTCTCCCCGCTCATAATCTCATTCATTACCGTGTACGCTTCGTTGTAAGTCAGATCCTCTTTGCTCACAATTTTGACGATAGCTTCTTTAATCATTGCCAAATCCCCCTCATTTGTTTTTTGAATACAGACACATAGTTGCTTGGACTACTTCATACGAGTTGCAGGCATCTGTTCAAAAATCCAAACAAAAAACCTGTCCTCGTATTCAACAAGGACAGGTCAAATTTTATAAACCTGCGGTACCACCTTGATTCACAGCTTACGCCGTGCCCTCTCCGAATGCCAACACATCCTCCTTCCCTAACGCGGACGAAACGTTGTGCAATACTCTCTTGCGATTTCAGCACACCCTCAACGGTCCATTTACCAACCAGCATTTCTATCCGGCTCTCAGCTGCCCGGACTCTCTGTGAGCGCTTGTATTGGCTTGAT
>CAJODT010000008.1:26459-32973 GCA_905233365.1 uncultured Succiniclasticum sp. | reverse complement strand
GGAGAAGAAACAATTTGTGATTATGTCCGCGCAGCGGTTAAGGCCGATTTGGCGAAGAAGTTTCCTTCCGGCCATACGGGCTGCCTGTCTGTGGCTGTCGTGGAAGCCATAGCCGCCAATGTGTATTTCGATAAAAAGAAAGAGTTTGAGAATGACCGGGCTGGCGCGGATGTGTATCTGCAGAACCATGCGGGGAACTCTTCGTATGCGGTTGCTTTTACAGAAGGCGGAAAAAAGTATTGGTTGATACATACCGGTTACGATGCGTTGCCTTCCTGCATCTCGGGCATCAGTCTGACAGTGGAACGGCCGGCGCATCAATGCTGCTGTGGTGAAAGACTGGTTGAAGATTAAGGAGTGATGAAAATGGACAGATCGTGCAAGATTCTGGCGTCAGCATTGGCTTCCTTTATGCTAATGTTCTCCGGCGCTTTTGGCCATGCAGCCGATGCGGCAAAGAAGCCTGTTATAGCAGAAGGACTGCAGAAAATTTCTGTTAAAGGTACAACAGATCTGCCGGGGAATTTCTTCCTTTCCTTTGTGTTCAGCCGTAATCTGATCATGCTGGACGGAAAGGGCAACATCGTCTGGTCCAAGCACGAAGCAGAGCCCAAACCGGGCGGCCATACCGGCTGGTGGGATTTCAAGAAACACAAGGTAAAAGGCAAAACCTATTACAGCTATCACGACCAGACGGGCGCCTACGACAATTACGGTCTGCTTGGTTATGCGCCGGGCGAGCGCGTGATTCTGGATGAACACTTCAAAGAAGTGAAACGGATCACCTTTGAGGCGTCTGACGTCACGGCCAAAGGAGCACCTCTGGACGGGCACGACTTTCTGCTGATCGATCCGGATCATTACATCCTTTCGGGTTACATCCATGACACAGTGTATAACATCCCGGGTTATGCGCAGGGGTCGCAGGTTGTGTATTCCTATCTGCAGGAAGTGGATCACGGCAAAGTGGTCTGGGACTGGAAAAGCATAGATTATCCGGAACTGTACGGTTACACTGTGACGGAAGGGGATCCCCGGAGCAAGGATTTTGCAAACCAGAAGACAAACGCTCCGGACTATGTTCATTTCAATGCCATGCGGCTCGATGAATCCGGAAACCTGATCTGCTCGTTCCGTCATATTAATTCCATTCTTTGTCTTGACCGGAGTAAACGGAAAGACCAGATTGTCTGGAAGCTTTCCGGAGCCGGCGACGAATTCGGTCTTGCCGAAAATGAAAAGTCTTCCTGCCAGCATTACGTGACAGTGGACGGCGGGTACTTCACCGTCTTTGATAACAACAACCGTGACAAGCAGACCCGTATTGCGTCCTACGCAATAAATACAGCTGACAAAAATGCGGAAGCGGTCCGCTTCTATTACATCCCTGGCAAGTATTCCCAGGCTTGCGGCTCCGTCCAGCATCTGCCCGGCGATTTATATGTAATCGGCTGGGGCTGGGCGACAAAAGATAACGAATGCATGTCTGTCTACAACTTTGCTACCGGAAAAAAGCTCTTGTCCGTTACCCTCGATAATCCCAAGAATATAACCTATCGCTGCGTGTATTATGAATGAGAATAAGATAGTACGAGCAAACAGGGTCCGCTTATTTGAAAAAGGGGAATTCTTGCCATGAAAAAGTTTTTGTTGTTTTTAATTTGCCTGTTGGCTTTATCCAGCACGGCTCTTGCGGAGAAATCGGAATGGATCGATCCGGGTTATGATTTTACGAAAGCCAAAAGTATTTGCATTGACTATGCGGCGTCGCCTGAAATCGCTGATGGCCTCAGGGATAAGGAAGCTCATGATGTGTTTGTTGAGAAGGCCAAAGCGGATATTGCTGATAAGCTTGTAAAAGCAAAATACATCGTCGGATTCACGGACGCAACAAAGGCTAACGTATCTGGCAAAGATGCAGCCAACGCAAAAACTGTTGCCAATCATTCTGCCGGTAATGCCCCGTTTGATGCAGGCAATTATGATTTAGTAGTCAGATGCACGGTTTCACAATATAATCTCGGAAAAAAACATGTGGAAGCGCATACGGAAACTGTAATGGTTCCGGTCACCACAACTGTTTTAGACGTAACCGGCCATCCGCAGACCATCACGATACAGCAACAACAGGTTTACAATATTCCTGAGGGAGATTATCCCGCCGCCTTTGTCCGGGCCCGGTTTGATGTGATCAACGCAAAGACAAACCAAGCTGTCTGGAACTGGGAAGACAAACGCGAAAAGGTTGCGGATCCGGGTCTCGCAAACGCGAAGCCGAAAGAAGTTTTTACAAGCATCATTGCAGATTTTTCAGCAAGCTTAAGGCATAATTTAAAAAGCAGAAAGCCGAAGGAAAAATAAAATTCCCCTGTCTGTCGCTAAATCAAAAGCGGCAGGCAGGGGATTTCGCAGTTCTTATCTACTTTTGGTTTAATGGTAGTTATCTTCTTACGCTCCAATGGTAGTTATCTTCTTACGCCACGGTGGTCTTGATGCTTTGGCGGCATATGACGTACCGGGCCATGCGATTTATAAGTTTGTTTGTGGGATTTCATATGGTGATTAGGGGAATGCCTTACTGGATTCCACGTTTGGGAGACAGGGCCAAAATTTTTCAATAGTATTTATAATAGCCGGAATTAATGATATAATATTATGATAGACAAATAATGGAATCATAGTGTAATTTTACTGGAATAGTCAGGCTGTATTATGATTTTTAAAAGGAGGCGGACACAGGATGATTACTGCAAAAGAGGCGTATACAATCGCAATGGAATGGATGGGACCGTTCGCGAAGATTGTTTCCGGTTACGAAAGCGACACGCATTTCATTTTCCTGCGGAAACACAACATGGGAAAGTTGCTGACTGATAACGCATCTTTCTGGATCGATAAAAGCAACGGTGCTTTAAAAATCGTTTCGGCTGTTCCGTCTACAAAAGAATTTGAGTTGCTGAAACAGGAGAGAGTGCTGAACATTGCGGAATTAGGATGAGTTTTGATAAACAGAGGTCTTTGCATTGAATAGTAATAATAATTTGGAAAAAATCCGGCAGGAAGTTGTAGAAGCCGGTTTAACGCTGGCGCATTCCAGCATGACGATTGGAACGTATGGCAACATCAGCCAGCGCGTAGATGAAAAATATATCGCTATCACACCGTCGGGCAGAGATTACGAACAGCTCACTGCCGCGGATATTGTGGTGACCGATCTGGCAGGCGAAGTGCAGGAGATAGATGCTTCAGGCGCAGTGAAGGCAATTAATGTTTCAGATGTGGAGCAGGGGAATTGCGTGAAAAGCAACGACGAAACTTCTTCTGTTCCGTTGCGTCCGTCTTCAGAACTGCCTCTGCATTTGGAAATCTACAAAAATTTTCCGGAAGCCCGGGCCATCGTGCACACTCACAGCGTTTACGCCAGCGCATTGGCTGTGGCGCATAAGGATCTGCCTCCGGTCATTGAAGACTTAACGCAAATTGTAGGCGGCGCAGTGCGCTGCACGGAATACACCATTGCTGGCACAAAACTGCTGGGAGAAAAAGCAGTGGAAGCCATGCAGGGTGGACGGAGCGCTGCGTTGCTGGCCAACCATGGCGCAGTGTGCTGGGGAAGAAATTTAAAAGAGGCACTGGCTACAGCACAGATTTTGGAAAAGGCTGCGCAGATTTACTGTGTTGCCCATTCTTTTGGCACGCCATTTCCTTTAAATGAGAAAACGGTGAACACGCTGCACGATTTTTACCTGAATCATTACAGCAAACGGCAGCGGGGAGAAGAGTAAATTTTTTAAACTATTCCAGATACAAAGCAACTTTCTTCTTCAGATCAAAATAATTTCGTAAAAAACATTTTAGGCAATTATCCTTTTATATCTTTTATCAACGTTCATCAAATAAAAACTTATACGAAAGGAACTCATCATGAAGAAAATTTTAATCAGCAACGTGGAAATTGTCACCGATGGCCCTGCTTATGAAAAAAAGTACATCGGTATCACCGGCAACAAGATTTCCTACATCGGCAAAACAAAACCAAAAGGCTATGAGGATGCGTATAAAATCGACGGTACCGGTAAGTTGGCTGCTGCCGGTATGGTGAACGCCCATACCCACATTGCCATGTGCCTGCTGCGCAGTTATGCGGACGACATGGCGCTGATGGACTGGCTGCAGAACAAGGTATGGCCTGCGGAAGCAGGACTGCAGAAGGGCGACTGTTATGTGGGCACCCAGCTTGGCATTCTGGAAATGCTGAAGAGCGGTACCACAGCTTACGCCGACATGTATTTCTTCATGGATGAAACGGCGCAGGTTTCGCAGGATGCGGGCATTCGCGCCTGCCTGTCCCGCGGGCTGATGGGCGACAAGTACGATAAGGCAGATGAGCGCTTACAGGAAAATGTGCAGCTTTACAAAGACTGGAACGGCAAAGACGACGGGCTGATCACCGTTATGCTTGGCCCTCACGCACCTTACACCTGCGGTACAGAGTATCTGAAGCTGTTGGTGGACACGGCCGGTGAACTGGGTTGCGAACTGCACATGCATCTGGCGGAAACGGAAGATGAAGTCAAGAACTGTGTGAAAAATTTTGGCGCAACACCTATCAAATACGCAGACAGTCTGGGCATTTTGGATCGGGGCTGCCTGATTGCCCACGGTGTCTGGGTGACGGAAGAAGAAATGGAAATCATGGCTGCCAAGAAGGCAAGGGTAGCGCACAATCCACAGAGCAACCTGAAGCTGGCCAGCGGCATCGCTCCGGTGGAAAAGATGTTGGCGAAAGGCATCACCGTGGGCCTTGGAACCGACGGCGCCACCAGCAACAACAATCTGGATATGCTGGAAGAAACAAGACTCACTGCCATGCTGCATAAAGGTGTAACGTATGATCCGCTGTGCATTCCGGCGGCCACAGCCTGGGACATGGCCACCTATCAGGGTGCGAAGTGCCTTGGCTACGACAATTTAGGAAAGTTGAAAAAAGGCTGGCTGGCTGACATCGTTTTGTATAAAATGGACAAACCGCACTGGCATCCACGTCATGACCGCATGAGCCAATTGGTATATGCAGCCAATGCAAACGATGCAGACACCGTTATCATCAACGGTAAGGTCGTAATGGAAAAAGGCGAAGTGAAAGCGCTGGACGCAGAAAAGATTTACTTTGAAGCGGATAAGATTTCCAAACGGTTAACAGGAAAATAATTTAATGAACCGCTGCTTAATCAGTTTTTTCATTTTGCAACGTTTGGTCAACAAACAAAATTAGGACATAATTAAGTGTTAATATATTAAAAGTTATAAATAACAGAACAGAAAAGGAAGGGGACTCATCATGGCGAAGATTTTGGACAAAAAACTTGTTTCACCTGCCGTCTACGAATTGGTGATCGAAGCGCCGCTGATTGCGCGAAAATGCAAACCGGGCCAGTTCGTCATCGTGTTATCCGATCCGGAAAGTGAGCGGGTACCGTTCACCATTGCTGACTTTGACCGGGAAAAGGGAACTATCACCATGATCATCCAGGTGGTTGGCAACACCTCCCGCCACATCTGCGAAGACTTTGAAGCAGGAGACGAGTGGGATAATATCGTGGGCCCGTTAGGCCAGCCTTCGGAAATGAAAAACTTCGGTACCGTGGTCTGCGTGGGCGGCGGTATCGGTGTGGCGCCTGTGTATCCTATCGCGCGGGCCTACAAAGAACTGGGCAACAAGGTGATTTCCATTATCGGCGCGCGCAACAAAGAGTTAGTGCTGTGGGAAGACCGCATGCGTGCTGTCAGTGATGAGCTGATCGTCTGCACCGACGACGGCAGTTACGGACACAAGGGTTTTGTCACCGATCCGCTGAAGGCCATGCTGGAAAAAGGCGAGAAGGTGGATTACGTTATCGCCATCGGCCCGGTCATCATGATGCGCAACGTAGCCCGCACCACGGAACCGTTTAAGGTGTTTACGGCAGTCAGCCTCAACACCATCATGGTAGACGGAACCGGTATGTGCGGCGGCTGCCGCGTGCTGGTTGGCGGCGAAAACAAATTCGCCTGCGTGGACGGACCGGAATTCGATGCCCATAAAGTGGATTTCGCCAATCTGATGGAACGCCAGAAGATGTATAAAACTCAGGAATCGGTTGAATGGGGATGCGGAGGTGCCTGCAAATGCTTAAAGTAAATCGTCATGCCATGCCGGAACAGCCGGCAGAGATCCGCCGTCGCAATT
Organism: uncultured Succiniclasticum sp.; assembly: GCA_905233365.1. Taxonomy (GTDB): domain Bacteria; phylum Bacillota; class Negativicutes; order Acidaminococcales; family Acidaminococcaceae; genus Succiniclasticum. The sequence goes on along the minus strand of CAJODT010000008.1, from coordinate 26,744 downwards.
TTGAAGAAGTGGCGCTGGGCTATGATGAAGCCACTGCCATTGAAGAAGCAAAACGCTGCCTGAACTGCCCCAAGCCCCGCTGTGTAGGCGGCTGCCCGGTTAACATTTACATTCCGAAATTTGTGCATGCGGTTTCCGAAGGAGACTTTGCTGCCGCTATAAAAATTATTAAAGAAAAGAGCAGCCTGCCTGCTGTGTGCGGTCGCGTATGCCCCCAGGAAAAACAGTGTGAAAGCCGCTGCGTATTGGGTATCAAAGGCGAACCGGTAGCCATTGGCCGGTTGG
>CAJODT010000008.1:0-26425 GCA_905233365.1 uncultured Succiniclasticum sp. | reverse complement strand
CTGGACAAGGTTGATCCATCTGAGGTTGCTGCCAAGAACGGTAAAAAAGTTGCCATCGTGGGTTCCGGACCCTCCGGCCTGGCCTGTGCCGGTGTGCTGGCCCAAAAGGGTTACGACGTAACGATTTTTGAAGTGCTGCATATGGCCGGCGGCGTGCTGATGTATGGTATTCCCCAGTTCCGTCTGCCCAAGGAAATCGTACAGCACGAAATTGAGGGACTGAAACAAATGGGTGTCCATGTGATGACCAACGCTATCATCGGGCGCACCTTCACTATTGACGAACTGATGAAGGAAGAAGGCTTTGACGCGGTGTACATTGCTACCGGTGCAGGTCTGCCACACTTCATGCATATTCCGGGCGAGCAGTACAACGGCGTGTATGCGGCCAACGAATTTTTAACCCGCGTGAACCTGATGAAAGCTTACACCTTCCCACGTGCGGCGACACCGGTATTTATCGGCAAAAAAGTTGCGGTGGTTGGCGGTGGCAACGTAGCCATGGACGCGGCCCGCACGGCCATGCGCTTAGGCGCGGAACACGTTTACATCGTGTACCGCCGCGGCGAGGACGAACTGCCTGCACGTAAGGAAGAAGTAGGGCACGCCAAGGAAGAAGGCATTGAGTTCTGCCTGCTGAACAATCCGGTGCAAATCGTAGCCAACGAACAGGGCTGGGTCACCGGACTGGAATGCGTGAAGATGGAATTAGGCGAACCGGACGCTTCCGGGCGCCGTTCTCCTGTGGAAATAAAAGGCAGCAACCACATCCTGGAAGTGGACGAAGTGATCATGGCCATCGGCCAGGGACCCAACCCGCTGATCCACCAGACCACGCCAGACCTGGAAGTGAACCGGCGCGGCAACATCGTAGCGGACGAAAACGGCGCCACCAGCATGCCCGGCGTCTATGCCGGCGGCGACATCGTGACCGGCGCGGCTACTGTAATTTCCGCCATGGGCGCGGGTAAACGGGCAGCGGCGGCTATTGATGAATATTTGATGAAAGGTTGAGTCAGAATGAAAAAGCTTAAATTATTGTTCAGTGTTTTATTGCTGTGCCTTGCCATGTCTGGCATCGCGCAGGCTCAGGAAGTACTTGCAGATTATTTTTATCCGGAAGGACGTTCCTCGTATTATATTTACGAAAACGCAAAATCCGGACCGGTGGGAAGGGTGAACGTGAATTTTGAACGCGGCAGCAACGGAGACCGTCTGGACAGGGAATCGCCGATTCCATTAATCGGCAGCATAAAATATTTGCCTTATAACGGGACTTCTTCGTATGTGCTGGATATTACGAATTATTCTGTTACCGCAAGAACCTGGTTGTCTAAAGACCTGGCGGACAACCAGAACGCCAAAGAGCATAAGTACATCAACCTTGAGTTTTTGAAACTGCCTGCTAAAGGTGAAACGCTCAACTGGACTACTACGGTAAACGAATTCGGTACCGTGAAGCAGATTTGGGAAATGAGCGCAAAACTGACAATGATCCCTGTTATGGAAAACGGTCAAAGAGTCGCCGCAAAAGCGATTGAAGTAAAACGTACCGTTTTTGATGCGCAGCATAATCCGCTTCCCGGACAGTCTGTCACGGAATACTGGCAGTTAGGGAAAGGGAAGGTTAAGGTTATTCTTGTCAAATAAATTTTATTAAAAACCATCAGGAGGCTTTGGGAATGAAAAAGAATCTTTCAGCAATTATGACATCGTTAATCGTGCTGGGCTGCGCTTATCCTGTATTTGCAGCGCCTAAAAATGTATATACCGACGCGGACTCCGGTTTCAGCGTGCAGACGGCTAATCCTATTTTTGAATATGCGTCCCGTCACAGCTATGGCTTTCAGGAAAACATCAGCGCTACCGACAGCGTCAATTCGATTGCTGCAATTCCTGCCGATATAGTAACGAAGAAAACAGGTATCGCGTTCAGTACAAAAGAGTTCAAGGCAAAGCTTGCGGCTGAGATGACCAAAAAATCCGGCGGCAAACCGGATTATGTTCTGTTCCAGCCGGAAACTTACGAACATCCGGAAGACAAGCCCTATCAGTCCATGGAAGATGCAATTTTCCACATCTTTAGTGAAGGGGACATTCCAAACGCCAAAGTAACTTATGACACAAAGACTGTAGGAAAGCAGAATTATTTTGTAATTTCCGTGCAGTACCCGGGCGAGTTTGATAAAGCGAAAGATATTGATAAGAAGGCTACAGACGTCAAACTGTATCTGACTTCGGAAAACGATATCCTGTATCTGGCGGGATCCTACTGCAGCGCGGAAACGGAAGCCGCTAAAAAAGCCAAGGAAGATTCTTCCGGCAATAAAGATGCTTCGCTGAAAAAAAATTATGAAGAGAAGGGCGTCTCCATGGAAACCGCGGGCAATGCCGTAGATAATCCTCAGGCTTTGCAGAAAGCGCTTTTGCCGCTGACAGATTCTTCGTTAAACGATCCGAAATTCCAGAAATCTCTCCAGAAAGAGCGTGATGCAGTCCTGAAAGGTCTGACATTCTTTAAACCGGACAAGAGCAAAAAGTTCTTTGGTTTCAATGATCCTGTTCTGAAACAGGCGGTGGCTCTGCCAGGCAACTGGATGTACGCGAGGGTGACACCGGATGTAAAAGAGCTGGAAGGCATGAATCTGAATGTTGCCTGGGCCGCGCCTTACACTATGGTGACCAACATCGCTTCCATGTGCATGACTATGGATGTGACCAAAGACATAAAGCCGGACGACGTTTACAAGATTTATGATGAAAGCGTACTTCTGGCCAGCTACAGCTATCGGAAAAAGAAAAACAAAAACGCAGCAGATGTAATGGAAGAAATCTTCAGTGTCCCGCAGTCCCAAATGCAAAAAGCAGTAGATGAAATGATGTCTTCTCTGCTGAATTACGAAAAGCTGAAGAAATATGCAGTACTAAGCAATGCCAAGGCAAAGATTGCAAACGACGGACAGTTAATTAAGTTTTCGTTTGACAGCAACGTGAAAGTGCTGGACAAATACGATTTCCTGACACGCAGCGTGCTGAGCGGGACAAGAGATAAAGGACTGTTCAGCCTGTACGTTGCCAAAGGTGACAAGGCTAAAACAAAATCCATCGTCAACCTGGCAGATACTGTAAAACTGCTGCCGGATAAATAACACCAAGGAGCAGAAAGATCATTATGAAAAAGTTTCTTGTATCCTCTGTAGCTGCATTGCTGCTTTCCAGCAGTATCTCCGTGTTTGCCGCAACAACTACGTATACGGATTTTGATTCAGGTTTCAAATTAAAAACACAGCCTTTCTGGTTGGAAATCGGCGGAAAGAGCTTTTACGGATTGGCCAATAAGCCGGATAATAAAGAAGCTTCTTTAAATCTGATATGTGCGTTTACCGCAAAAGAAGTTCAGGAGGCAACCGGCAATAAGTTCACCACAGAAGAGTTCCGTAAAAAGTATAAAGACATGCAGGTTCTGGAACGCAACAATCTCTCACCGGACAAAGTTAACTATCTGCTGTTCATGCCGGATCCGTACGAGATAAAACCTGGCAACAAACTGGCTTTGGCTTCGAAAGAGCTGTTGGATAATGCCACTATCAGCATTTCCACAAATAAAAAGGGCCGGCAGCCGTACGTTTTTCTTCATATCATGGATGATGGAAAACCGGACAAGCTGAATAAACAGCGTCCTCCTGTAGATATGCAGATTGCTGTTACGTCAGAAAACAACATGCTTTATGCGGTTGTTTCCACTTTTCCGCTCCCGGATCTGCAGGCACAGAAAGCTGAAATAGAAGAGGCGACACCGTTTTCCAAAGAAAAAGTACGTACGGGCTTTTCGAATGATAATAAATCAATAATCGACGGCTATAACGCTTCCCGTAAGGCTTTCCTCAAGGGTTTGTCTTTCTTCAAACCTGTAAAAGAGACTGAGCCTTACGGATTCCATGATGACTTGCTTGGCGGACGTATCAAGTTGCCGGAAGACTGGGCCTACGCGCAGGCTACTGATGATACCGTAGATAAGAATATTCCTGTAAAGGTAACCGTAGCCACGCCATTGAGCGGTGTTTCAGACTTTTTAACGTATTATGAAGCAGCCGGCAAAGTATCGGACAAGCAGGATGTCTCAAAAGAAAATTTTCAGAAAATTAAAGAGGTCGCCCTGTTTGCGTCCTCCAGAACAAAAGAGAAAAACACTTTTGCCGAGCTTTTTGATTCACCGCTTATGACAAACCTTATCGTCGACAAATTCATCAAAGACGGTTTAAATCATCCGTCTGTAAAAGAACTCGTTGATTTTAAAGAATTAAAAACAGAATCTGATTTCGGTAAAGATTACGGAACAATAAAATTATCCGGAAACGGATCTGTAAAAAATAATTATATTTTTAACGTCAACGCAAATTTAATGTTTACGCCACAAAATTTTGGTATGATAACTTACATTGCCAGAGATGATAAAAAAATGAGCGCTGATTTGGAAAAGATTTTTGAGAAAACAAAATTGATTAAAAAGTAATCAAAAATTTATATGAACAGAAATATAAAATAAGAAAATAGAAATGCAAATTATTTTTGAGAAGCTGACGTAAAAATTTTTAAAGAGTAGACAATAAAAAGATTAAAACCGGCAGAAATTTTATGCCGGTTTTTTCATGAGAAAAAACGACCGCGTAAAACGCCCGTAGAACTATTTTTAAGGTGGGGCACGATGAATGTGTCGCGTAAAAACGAAACAGGGCTTAAAACGCAAATTTGGCCGGTTTATGATGAAATCATTATATTTTCATATTTTACCGGATTCAAGCAGCTCAAATCTTGGCAATCTAAATGGACAAGGTGTAAAAAGCACGTTTTCCCTTTCCGTGATTTTACATAATATATATTATCGGACGTAAAATAATTATGGAAATATAACCTGCGATTCATGCAAATTTTATCAAATAGCAGAAGTTAAAAAATAGCAAACGCCAATGAACAAACGTTTGACATCTTCCCCTCTTTCTGTTATAATTAATTTAAGGTTGTATATTATCCAATAATTATTACACAGTTGCAATTCACTGTTACTGTTTTTATCAAGGAGGTTTCTTAGATGGCAAGGTATAAAAGTTTAATTCCGAAGGATTTTGACGGGCATTATACGGAAGATATGTTAACCGAAAGACAGAAGCAGGTTTTAAATTATATTCGCAGCTATGCACAAAGTAAAGGTTATCCTCCTTCAGTTCGTGAAATTTGTAAAGCTGTAGGTTTATCTTCTACCGCCAGTGTCCATAATCATTTACGAAAGCTTCAGAATATGCGTTTTATTCAACGTGATTCCGCAAAGCCTCGCGCATTGGAGCTTACGCAGGAAGCTTCCTGGCGCAACAAAACTGTAGTACCTGTGCCACTTGTTGGTAATGTTACTGCCGGTGTCCCTATTCTTGCCGTTGAAAATATTGAGGAAACTTATCCTATTCCATTAGATTTAATCGGCACTGAAGAAGATGTTTTTATGCTTTCTGTCAAAGGCGATAGCATGATAAAAGCCGGTATTCTCGATCATGACTATATTGTTGTTCGCAAACAAAATTATGCTAATAATGGAGATATTGTAGTCGCATTAATTGATAATGAGGAAACTACTGTTAAACGTTATTTTAAAGATTTACGTTCCATCCGGTTACAACCGGAGAATGACGCATACAGTCCTATTATCGGCAATGATAATATACAGGTCATTGGTAAAGTAATAGCTGTCTTTCGTATGTTGTAGTTCTTCATCAATTTGATGTCATATTATTTTGCCATCTTTATGCCGTTGTCTTGACGTCTTTTATGATTAATTGATTTATAAATAAAACTACAGGATTTATCATTTTTGTAAATCCTGTAGTTTTTCTTTGTATTAGTTTTGTTCAGTTTTGATAATTTACTTATTATTTTTGGATTTTATGATGGATTCACATGCTTTTAAAATGCTTTTATCCTTTTCTCCATCTAAAATCACGTCTCCGATTACCTTTCGTTTTTCTGTTGCTCCTCCAATCATTTGTGCAGCTGCATTAATTGCCAGTTGTCCGTGTTCGTATGTAAGACCTCCCTGCATAAATGCATTGTACGGTTCTCTCATCGGTCCGTCAGCACTCAGTTCTATAGACGAGCCCTGAACAAACGTTCCTGCAGCCATGATCACTTTATCCTGATAACCGGGAATATCAGCCGGAACCGGTGTTACATGTGCATCTACCGGAGAATTCAGCTGTATCGCTACGCAGAAATTTTCAAGATTTTTCGCATTTTTTAATGTAATCGACTGGATAATATCATGCCGTATCTCTTCAGGCAGAGGTTTCACTTTATAACCTAACTTACGGAAGACTGCCGCGGCATAGATTGCTGTTTGAATCGCTTGCATTACTACATGGGGAGCCATAAACAATCCCTGATAAAATTCTCTGGCGGTATCTCCTAATGTAGCCCCCATCTCACCGGCAAGGCCGGGTACTGTCAAACGGCATGCAGCATTGTATACCAAATCTTTTCTGCCAACAACATAACCACCGGTTGGTGCCAATCCTCCACCTAAATTTTTAATCAGGGAACCGGCCATCAGATCCGCGCCATAATCAGTAGGTTCTTTTTCTTCAGTAAATTCGCCATAGCAATTATCCACGAAACAGATAATATCTTCACGAATCTTATGAACCTCCTTAATCAACCGCCCGATAGAAGCTACATCCAATGTTCCACGTTCACTGCTGTAACCACAGGAACGCTGAATGTGTACCATTTTCGTTTTATCGGTAATCGCATTGCATACGGCATTGATATCAACATAATTACCGAGCATCGGGATTTCTTTATAGATAATGCCAATGTCTACCAGCGAACCCGGTGTCTTTTTAGGATAGCCTATAATTGTCTGCATGGTGTCATAAGGCGTTCCTGTAGCCCCAATCACTTCATCGCCCGGATGCAGGTTTCCATACATGGCAACTGCCAGCGCATGGGTACCGGAAACAAACTGTGAACGCACTAAAGCAGCTTCTGCACCAAAAACATCCGCATAAATGGCATCCAACTTTTCCCTGCCTAAATCATTATACGCATACCCTGTTGTGGGTTTCAGATAAAAATCCGATACCTGGTGCTTGCGAAAAGCGGCAATTACTTTCCGAGTATTTTTCAAAGCGATTACATCATAATAATGTTTTTGCTTTTCCACTTCCTTTCTTGAAAATGAAAAGATAGACTCAAAAGAAGTTGTAATCATAACAAGAATTTCACCTATTTCTAATAAATTTTTCCCAACGATTGATTTCGTCGGCTTGTACTCTGGCTTTTATCTTAATTCCTTCCGCTTCATAATCCTGCGACAGAACGGTAGCTGTTTCAAACAGTTTTGCCGCAGCGCCAGAGTCGCTGTAAGGAATAAGCATCGTAACTTCCACAGATTTTAACTTCAAATGTTCTGTAATAGTTTCCAGCAACACTTCCAGTCCAATCTGCTTTTTTGCAGAAATGCAAACGCTTTCCGGAATTGCCTTCAGTTGTTCTAAAAGGCCGCTGTCTTCCGGAAGCTTATCAATTTTATTAAAAACACGCAATATCGGCTGGCTTTGTGCCCCAACCTCCTGTAATACCCGGTAGACCGCCTCACTCTGTTCTTTATACAGAGGATGGCTTACATCAATGACATGCAACAGCAGATCTGCATCCAGCGTTTCTTCCAGAGTGGATTTAAACGCCGCAATCAACTGATGCGGAAGCCGTTGAATAAAACCAACGGTGTCTGTTAAGATTGCCTGACGTTTATCCGGCAGATCTAACTGGCGTGTTGTAGGATCCAACGTAGCAAACAATTGATCCTTTTCGTACACGTCAGAATTGGTAAGCACATTTAACAGCGTGGACTTGCCTGCGTTAGTATAGCCTACCAAACTTACGGATGGCACCTGATTCTTATTGCGATGGGACCGATGCAGCTTACGCACATTCTGTACTTTATCTATACAGCCTTTAATGTAAGCAATGCGATCCCGAATCATGCGCCGGTCAGTTTCCAGCTTTGTCTCACCGGGCCCCCTTGTACCGATACCGCCACCCAGACGGGAAAGAGAAAGCCCCTGCCCCATGATTCGAGGCAGTGTATATTGCAGCTGCGCCAGTTCTACCTGCAGCTTGCCTTCATTTGTTTGTGCCCGCTGTGCAAAAATATCCAAAATTAATGCAGTTCTGTCCAGGACTTTGATGCCTAATGCCTGTTCCAGATTCCGTTGCTGGGCAGGAGACAATTCTTCATCAAACACACAAAGATCGATGTCTTCCTGCTGGGCATACAAGGCAAGGTCCCTCACCTTACCACGGCCAATAAAAAAACCGGGATCCGGTTTGGGACGCTTCTGCAAAAACTTGGCAATTACTTCAGCGCCTGCCGTCTCTGCCAGCTGTCGCAATTCTTCCAGCGAATCCTCACTGGTCCACATCCTGTCCTGTTTTCCGTATTCCAGGCTGACCAGCATAGTACGTTCCGGCCGCTGCTCCAGTTTCTGGTTATCATCTGTAACAGCCAGAAGTTTTTCCGCAGAGCTGATAATATTAGGCAAAAAAATGGTTTCCAGTGCATCTAATTTCAATACACCGTACTCTTCTGCCGTATACTGTCCGTGATCATCCTTGCCCGTAATGATGGCAAAATTAAAAACAGATTCTTCCGGCTTTTCATCGTTTACACCGATGGCTGCCATCAGATCATATTTGTGAGCACGCAATGCGGAAAGATCAATACCGCTTAATTTAGGATTCCCCCCAGGGTGTGTATGGATACAGCGGATACCGCTCAGTCGTCCGCTTCCTCTCCTGCCCGGCAGATTCGGCAGCGAAACCGTATTGCTGTCTCCAATGGAAACACTCAGAACATTTCCTTTACGATCCAGAAAAATATTAACTTCCCTGTTAACCGCAGCAGTAATTTTTGCCATATGCAAGGCAATTTCTTCTGAAACCAACTGCCAGGGAGGCACCTTTAAATCATATAGCTTTGTCAACGCTTCTATAATATTATTTTTTAATCCTTCTGTATTTCCAAGGATTTCTTTCATTCCAGACCCATCTCCTTAATCTTTGGAATGCGCCGGTTCAATATTTACCTTATAACCGCGGATGCTGTTTTTATGCATCACAGCCAGCACCTTTTCGGCAAACTGTTCCGGTACCTCGACAAAGGAAAATTTATCAAAAATATTGATCAGGCCGATGGAACGTCCGGGAATATCCGCTTCCCTGGCAATCGTCCGCACCAGTTCGGGAACCGTGATCTTCTGACTGCGCCCAATGTTCAGGAAGAACCGTACCATTCCGGGACGGCCGCCTGTGTTGGCCAGATTCTGATTTGTCAGATCAGTGATGGTATTCTTCTCTTCCTGAATTTCAAGGGCTTTGTTCCCTTCCTGCATCAATTTCAAAGCTGCTGCCGCAATTTCTTCCAGCTCATATTCTTTGCTCAGCGAAGTCACTACCGGCATATAATCACTGAAACTCCCCATTTCCAACAAGGCCTGCATCTTGGAAATAATCTGTTCCCGCTGATGTTCCAGGACATCGCTGGTGGTCGGCAGTTCACGGCGTCGTATACGTGTTTTGGCGATCCGTTCAATCAGTTTCAGCTGACGGAACTCCCGTGGCAAAATAAACGTAAGTGCCACACCGGTATTCCCGGCCCGTCCTGTACGCCCGATACGGTGTACGTAACTTTCCGGATCCTGAGGAATATCAAAATTGATGACATATTGTACATTATCAATATCCAAGCCGCGGGCCGCGACATCCGTTGCGATTAAAATGTCCAGACGCCCTTCCCTGAATTTTTTCATGACTCGGTCACGCTGGGCCTGGGTCAAATCGCCATGTAATCCTTCTGCAATATATCCCCTGCTACCCAGCGATGCAGTCAAATCGTCAACGCCCCGTTTGGTACGGCAGAAAATTATGCTCTTTCCTTCAATACCTGCATCCAGCAGGCGGGAAATCCCTTCGATTTTATCACGGGTCTCAAAATAATACTGGTCTATCAGGGGCACCGTAATATTTTCTTTACTTACAGTGACCATCTGCGGCGCCCGCATATATTTTTTGGTAAGGCTTAAAATCGGACGGGGTATAGTTGCGGAAAACAGCATGGTCTGCCGATCAGCCGGAACATTCGCCATGATTTCTTCCATATCTTCAATAAAGCCCATGTCCAGCATTTCATCCGCTTCGTCCAGTACAAGGTAATGTACATGGTTCAGCTTGATCGTTCCCCGGCGTATATGATCCAGCAAACGTCCCGGCGTACCGATTACGATTTGCACGCCGCTCTTCAGGGCACGTATCTGCCGTTCAATAGGCTGGCCTCCGTAAACAGGAACTACTTTGATTCGTTTATTACAGCCAATCTTTCCAATTTCTTCCGCAACCTGGATCGCCAGCTCACGGGTTGGAGTCATTACCAGCGCCTGAATATGCCGCCGGTCTTCAATACCCTGGATAATAGGAATACCAAAAGCAGCCGTTTTCCCTGTACCGGTCTGTGCCTGCCCGATTATATCTTTTCCTGCCAATAATAACGGAATAGCCTGCTGCTGAATCGGCGACGGCTCTTCAAATCCCATCTCCTTTAATGCAGCCACTATACGCTTTTCCAGTACCAATTCTCCAAAACTATCTGTCTGCATCATGGTCATCAGCGGTTTCCTCCAAATTATTATACGACGGATTTTCTTTCAGCCGGTCCAAAGCAAATCCCAAAGCAGCCATAGCCGCTCTCTGTTTGATTTGTGTCCTTGTACCGGCAAAATTAAATTTCTGGCATGACGCGCCGTTTGCATCCGCAACGGCTATATAAACAAGACCTACCGGTTTCTTACGGGTTCCCCCGCCAGGTCCGGCCAACCCTGTAATACTTACTGCCATATCGGAACCGATTACTTCTCTTACGCCCTTTGCCATTTCCAGGGCAGTCTCTTCACTTACGGCTCCTTTTTTCGAAAGCGTTGTTTTGCTGACATCAATTACCTGATTTTTAACTTCATTTGTATAGGAAATTACGGAACCTTTAACATATTCCGAACTTCCCGGCACATCGGTCATCATACTGGAAGCAAGCCCGCCGGTACAGGATTCTGCAAACGCGATCGTCTGCTTCCGGGATAAAAGTTCTTTCCCTAACACTTCAGGTAATGTGTCTTCGTCATAACCATAAACATAAGCTCCGATTATCTTTTCTACCTTTTCCTGCATTTCCGCAATCAGCGCGTCCGCTTCCTCTGCAGAAGGAGCTTTGGCAGTCAGACGAACCAGAATTTCCCCGCGCCTTGCATAGAGTGCGATGGTGGGATTTGACTGATGGACAATAATGTCATCCAGTATTTCGGCCAAATTGGATTCGCCGATGCCACGCAGTTTCAGGGTATGGGATTTGATGATCCCCAGTTCAGGAAAACGTTTTTCCAGGTATGGAAACAGTTCCTTTTCGCAAACATGCTTTAATTCAAAGGGTGGACCCGGAAGCATCACGAACGTAACGTCTCCATGCTCCAGTACCAGCCCCGGAGCCGTACCGACTTCGTTATGCAAAACAATAGCGCCACTGGGAACCAGGGCCTGCTTTTCATTGTTCGATGCAATACAGATGTTGCGTCTGGATAATAAGTCGTGAATATGGTTCCACACTTCCAGATTCATATACATATCCACGCCGCAATATTCCGCAACCAGTTCTTTGGTAATATCACCCCGGGTTGGTCCCAGCCCACCGCTGGTAACAACGATATCTGCACGTTTGGCTGCAATATCCAGTACCTCTTTCATGCGTACCGGATTGTCTCCTACCGTTGTCTGATACAAAACGTCAAAACCGCGTAAATTAAACTCCTGCGCAAGCCAGGTAAAATTAGTATTTAAGATTTCTCCCAGAAGAAGCTCTGTACCGGTTGTGATAACCTCAACTTTCAATTAACTCCCTCCCCTTGTGTTTCTTTATCCTTTTATAATTGCCGGAAATGTGAATACCTAAAATGCGCACATGGGATAACATACCACATTACCGCTTTATTGTCAACTGGAATTTAACAATAATTTCAATTCATGAGTTACAGACGGGCCGCTACAACCTCATAGGCAAACCCCTGCTCTACTCTTACTTTGATAAAATCACCCGGCTTCAGTCCCGGGGCATTTTCCACAAAAATACTGCCATCAATATCCGGAGCCTCCCGATAACTGCGGGCAACTGCCAGATTATCTTCCTCTTCTTCATACCCTTCTACCACTACTTCCAGCTCCCTGTCTTCCAATGTACGGTGAATATCTTCAGAAATACCTGCCTGGATTGCCATCAGCTCATCATAGCGATCCTGTTTGATATTATCCGAAATCTGATCCGGCATAGATGCCGCCGCTGTATTTTCTTCCCGGGAATACTGAAATACACCTGCATTCTCAAATCTCTGCTCCGTTATAAAATCTTTTAAAACGGAAAAGTCCTCTTCTGTTTCACCGGGGAAACCTACAATAAATGTGGTACGTATCACAATATCAGGGATCCGTTCCCGTAACTTTTTTAAAAGCGCTTTTGTTTCTTTCAGCTTATCGCGCCGCCGCATGGCGTGCAGCAATCGGTCACTGGCATGCTGCAACGGCAGGTCCACATAATGACATACCTTCGGTAACGCAGCATAAGCTTCAATCAGTTCATCGGTAAACGTGTTCGGATACGAATATAATACGCGGATCCATTTTAAACCGGGAAGAGCGTTCAGGTCACGCAATAATTCAGCCAGCCGAAGCTTTCCGTATAAATCCTGCCCGTAACGCGTTGTATCCTGCGCAATAACCACCAGTTCTTTTACACCCCGGTCCACTAACTCTTTTGCTTCCGCCATAACCTGTTCATAGGGTTTGCTTGTATAGTGCCCGCGAATCAGCGGAATCGCACAGAACGAACAGAAATTATCACAGCCTTCCGCTATTTTCAGATAGGCCATATACGGCGGGGTTGTTAATTTACGGGGATCTGCCTGCACTTCTTTACCTTTAGCAGAATCGGGCTGAGCAGTGAAATCTGTAAGTGTCTGCTTATCTTCCGGCAAGGAAAGCAAATCCTCTTCCTTCAAATGCAGAACGCGCTCTCCCTGCATGACTTTCTCGATGACTTTATCAATATCCTTATATACATTCGTTCCGACGATCGCATCCACTTCCGGCATATCTTCAAATAATTCCTGCGCATAGCGCTGAGCCAGGCAACCGGTCACAATCAAATACCTGCAGCACCCTTCCGTCTTATAGGCCGCCATGGAAAGAATGGTTTCTATGGATTCCTGCTTGGCAGATTCAATAAATCCGCAGGTGTTGACGATAATTATTTCCGCCGCTTCAGGGTCGTTTGTAATTTCGATATTATATTTTTCAATAATTCCCAGCATGACCTCGGAATCTACCAGATTCTTGGGACAGCCTAAACTGATCAGACCCAGTTTCACTTTTTCTCCTCCTCAGTACCCGCCAGCCGGATTTCCCGAAGCCATTCTTCCGTTAGCTTTTCCAAAGCCTGTTTATTCTTATAATACGAATTAGTCCACAAAGCATTTGTCGTAACAGCCTGTCCTTTTTCACCACGGGGCAATACCGGAAGATAACCGCTGCGGGTCGTCATAAGAACCGTCCTTGCTTCTGAAGATTGAAGGACCCAATTGACAAATGCGGCAACTTCATTCTGCCTTTTACTGTTCTGCAGCACACCGATGCCATACCGGTTAACCGGAGTCCCTTCTTCCGGAATTAAAATGTAAGCAGGGAAATCATTTTGCAGGTATTTGAAAACATAACTCCGCCGGGTAATTGCAATGTCCGCATCACCGGTAGTTGCCATACGAACCGGCGTAATAGGAAACTTTGCATACTGCTTTATCAGGGGACGGATCTGTTTGAAATAATCTATAAACTCATGCTGACCCATACGAGATGACATGGCTGCTAAAAACATCACCGTAGATTCGTTGTCACTCAGATTTTCCATGACGATCTGCGCGCCGGTCTGTTTTGGCAAATCCGTCCAGTGCAAAAGCTGCTGCTGTCCGACTTTTCTGGAATAAGCCTGATTGACCAGTATGACAGCCGGATCATAAAAGACAGTTATCCATTTTTCATCCGGGTCTTTCAGCTCTTCCGGGAGCAGATCGGCAAACTCCGCATGGATTCTTTGCAGGGAACCCTCAGCAGATTTTTGCTGCAAAAACGTTGCTTCACCGATGATGCAATCAGCCTGGGACAATTCATTTTCTTTATTTAAAATTTCAAATGTAATTTTATTTTCTTTTGGCAGGCCGTCAGAAAATTTACTGCACAGCGCTTCAACAAAACTTTTGTCCAGCGTTGTAAAAACTTTTACTGTACTTTTAGGCCCAACCGTGTTGATAAAACTGCAGCCTGCCAAAAATAAAATCAGGCAGGTACAGGCCAAAAGAAAAAACTTTTTGCTCATAATCGTTTCACTTCAAAACTTATGGAAACACTGATTAATTCATTTATACGCTGACCGGCGCTTTTTGTGACTGACTGCGTCAATGTCCCTCAGCGTAGCTACGGCTACGCTTTCGGTCCATTTCCTTGTCAGTAGCAAAAAGCCCTCGGTCATCGCACAAACTCATTTAATCAGCGTCTCCTTACTTTTTTCTGCGTCTTGTTTTTGCGGACGAATAAAAATGTTCTTCCCTGATCAGACAACGCGGCCCGTCCCCAATCAGATCGGTTCGTCCTCCCTCCCGCAACGCTTCCTTAACCAGCGCCAGGTTTCTCGGGTTGCGGTATTGCATGAGGGCACGCTGCATAGCTTTGTGATGAGGATTATGTACTGTGTACACTTTTTGTCCGGTAAACGGATCAATACCGGAATAATACATGGCTGTAGAAGCGCTTCCCGGAGTAGGAATGAAATCCTGTACCTGTTCCGGATGGCGCCCCGTATCCCGCAAAAACTCCGCAAGTTCGATCGCATTGGTCAATGTGCAGCCGGGGTGGCTGGAAATAAAATACGGCACCAGGTACTGTTCTTTACCAATCTCTTTGTTTTTTTGCATAAAGGCTTTGACAAATTTCAGATACACATCCTTGCCGGGTTTACCCATATGCTTCAGCGTAGCTTCCGCAATATGTTCCGGCGCAATCTTCAACTGGCCGCTCACATGATACCGGCACAGTTCATCTAAAAACTGCTGCTTGTTTTCTGCCAAAAGGTAATCGTAGCGGATGCCGGAACGGATAAATACTTTTTTCACTCCGGGCAACGCGCGCAGTTCCCTTAACAACTTTATATAATCGCTGTGATCCGCGTCAAGATTGGGGCAGGGTTTTGGAAATAAACACTGACGGTCTTTGCAGGCGCCAAACTTCAACTGCTTTTTGCAGGCAGGATGACGGAAATTTGCGGTAGGCCCCCCCACATCGTTGATATATCCCTTAAAGTCCGGCATCTGTATCATTTCTTTAGCTTCTTTTAAAATAGAAGCATGACTGCGGGCCTGGATGATACGCCCCTGATGGGCGTGGATAGCACAGAAAGAACAGCTGCCAAAGCAGCCCCGGCAGCTGACGATACTGAATTTCACTTCTTCCAGCGCCGCTATACCGCCTGCTTTATCATACATGGGATGCCACTGCCGTGTGTACGGTAAATCGTAAATGGCGTCCATCTCTGCTTCTGTCAGCGGCATGGCGGCCGGATTCTGCACTACGTATAAATTATGGCTGCTTTTCTGTACAAGTGTTTTCCCATAAAACGGGTCCACGTTTTCGTGTTGTAAACGGTAGGCTTCAGCCAGCAGTTTTTTATCATTGCGGATTGCATCATAAGCGGGAAGCTCCACATACTCTTCCACACCGTCCAAAGATTGCGCCACATAGGCAGTCCCGCGGATATAATGCAGGTCTTCCCCGGTCGCTCCGCCAGCCAGATAATCGGCAATTTCCCGAATCTGCGTCTCCCCCATACCGCACACTAAAAGATCTGCGCCGCTTTCCGCCAGAATAGATGGCAGCAGCTTGTCTTCCCAGTAATCATAATGAGTAAACCGCCGCAGGCTTGCTTCAATACCGCCAATTATGACCGGTATATCGGGCCACAACTTCCTGGCAATTTTTGTATAAATCAGCGTAGCGTGATCGGGACGTTTTCCCATTTCTTTTCCGGGGGTATATTTATCCTCTTTGCGGGGTTTCCTGGCTGCCGTGTAATGGCACAGCATGGAATCCAGATTTCCCCCACAAACCAAAACGCCAAGACGGGGCTTGCCCATCGTTTGAAAAGAATGGGGGTCGCGCCAGTCCGGCTGAGGCAAAATAGCAACTTTATAACCAGCCGCTTCCAATACGCGGCAGATGACCGCCGGTGCAAAAGAAGGATGATCCACATAAGCGTCGCCGCTGATAAAAAGAAAATCCAGCTGTTTCCAGCCCCGTTCCTCCATATCCTCTTTGCACACAGGTAAAAAATTAAGATTCATTATACTTCCTTAGGCATATAAATTCTTGTTACCGCTTTATTTCATCAGCTTTGGCTTCGTTAATTATTATAAATGGAACGGAAACAACGAATTAATATCCTGTCCCGTCTGGTTCAGGTAAAAAAATATCCCTCCGGCAACTGCAAGCACTACGGCAAGAATACCAACAATAATAAAAGGAACTCCGTGTCCTTCACCATTTCCGGAACCAACATCCCTGTTGGATTTAAACGTCGGGCGGACTTTTACATGCCGGGATTCCCGAATTGAATTATTATTTTTAACGGGACCGTTTCCAATCGTGGCCGTTTTATATTCTTCTACCAGCTGCGCCCCATCCAACCCGAGATAATTGCCATAGGTACGTATAACCCCTTTTACAAAAACATCCCCGTGAAGCGAAGCAAAATCATTTTGTTCAATCGCGTCCAGATAGGCTTTACGAATATTGGTTTCCTGCGCTGCCGTATCCAGAGACAGATTTTTAACGATACGCGCATCCTGTAGTATTTTCCCAATATCCATAACGGCATCAGCCTCCATCATTAACTGTTTAAACCATAAACATATTTTTTAATTAAAACGATTACAGCAAACTATAACATTGAAAGAACGTTGTTTCCTTTCTTACTGGCTGTCCGAAAAATTATCTTTATTCAGGAACTTGTATTCCACTTCTTCTTTGGACATCCGTAATTCCCGCGGTTTGCTGCCAATGGCGGGACCAACAATCCCCAATTCTTCCATAGCTTCCACCAATCGCGCTGCCCTGTTGTATCCGATCCGGAAACGGCGCTGCAGCATGGAAGCGGAAGCCTGCCCCAAATCCAGCACCAGCCGGATGGCGTCGTCCAACAGCTCATCCTGCGCATCTTCCTCCGGCACTTCTCCTCCACCTGCGGCAGCATTTTTCGTTTCCTTCTGGCTGTCGCTGGGCAGGGCTGTACTTGTAATATCAGGATTGTCTTCAACCGGAATTGCCTGTTGTTTAATAAAATCGGTCACCCGGTTCAGCTCCTCGTCGCTGACAAAAGCACCCTGTACCCGGGACGGCTTGTTAGCGCCAATAGGATAAAACAGCATGTCACCTTTGCCCAACAATTTTTCCGCACCACCCATATCCAAGATGGTACGGGAGTCCGTTAACGAAGAAACGGCAAAAGCAATGCGGGACGGAATGTTCGCTTTCACGATACCGGTAATAACATCCACGGAAGGACGCTGGGTCGCCAGCACCATGTGGATACCGCAGGCCCTGGCCTTCTGGGCCAGACGCAAAATCGCGTCTTCCACATCAGCCTTAGCCACCATCATCAAATCACTCATTTCGTCAATGACGATAACGATATAAGGCATTTTTTCTTCAGCCTGGGCGTTATAGGCTTTAATATCCCTTACCCTGGTATCTGCAAAAGATTTATAGCGCCGCTCCATTTCCCCTACAGCCCAATGCAACGCAGAAGCTGCTTTCTTTGCGTCCGTAACTACAGGCACCAGCAGATGGGGAATCCCATTATAATTTGTCAGTTCGACCACCTTGGGGTCAACGAGAATTAATTTTACCTCATCCGGTCTGGCCTTGTACATGATACCAGCTAACAGTGTATTCACACAGACGGACTTACCGCTGCCGGTGGTGCCTGCTACCAACAGATGGGGCATCTTAGCAAGGTCGATCGTAATTACCTTGCCCTCTATATCTTTGCCCAGGCCGACACACAGCTTGGACGGATTCTTGCGGACATCTTCACAGTCTACGATTTCCCGGAAGCTGACCATATCATTAGTAATATTCGGTGCTTCGATGCCGATAGCCGCTTTGCCCGGAATGGGCGCTTCCACCCGGACGCCGGGCGCCGCCAACCGTAATGCGATATCGTCCGCCAGGTTTACGACAGAACTTACCTTCACACCAGGAGCAGGCTCCAGTTCGTACCGTGTTACCGAAGGTCCTCTTGTCACACCGATCACTTTGGCGCTGACGCGGAAATCTGCCAGGGTTTGTTCCAGCTTGCGGCACTGTTCCCTTACATCCGAATCAAACTGACGACGGTTGATCCTTTTTACCGGATTCAGAAGTTCCAGCGGCGGGAAGATGTACTCTTCTTTTTTCTTTACAGTTTCATTTTTATCAGGCGTCGTATCAGATTTTGCTTTTGGGGAATTCTTCCCTTTTGTTTCAGCAACTTTTTCTGTTCCGTTGTCAACTCCCGCTGCCGCATGGCCGGCATTTTCGCCTGCTGTGTTAGCAGCAGACTTACGGTTCTCCAAAACCGAAGCGGTGGTTTGGTCAGAATTATCCGTCACCTGCGTCACTCCATGAGGTGTCAGAATAAAACGCGTCTTACCGGGAATCGCTTTTTCCGGTACTAACGTTTCACTTCTTCCCTCAAAATCTGCAGACATTTCTTCCGGGCTTTCCCCATAATGTGAAACAGGAATTTCCTGCATCTCCTGTCCCAAAAGCATTGCGCCTTTTTCCCATGGCGCAGGTTCCGGATCATCTGTATGACCGGTAATTATATCGGAGGCCGGCCGCAACACTTTGGTTTCCTGGTGCTCCGGATAAATCTGGATCAGGGATGGTTTTTCTTTTGCCGGTTTATCATGGTTTGCCATGCGCTCTACAGGAACATCATTTCCCGATCCTGTTTCACCCGGCCAGGAATTATCCAAATCTGAATCATCCGTGTTTATATCCAGCGCCTTCTGTCCGAAATTCAAAATCTTTTTAAACGTGGAAGGTTTACGTACATCGTCATTAAAATCAGCAAACTCATCTTTGTTATACACATCTAACGGACTGGACTTTCTGTTATCCGGATTCGTTCCGCTGAAAAACGGTTGCGTTTCCGGTTTGCCGGAAACATACGTGTCACTATCTCCGGAATTATTTCCTTCGTTCCGGCGTTCCCGTCTTGCCTCCCTGATATCCTGAATTTTATCTCCCGCTTTCGCCGATAACGCAGCTAACGATAATTTCCCTGTCAGCACCAGACTGGCAAGCATACCGACAACTAATAAAATGACGGATCCGGTAGCGCCTGCTACCTTATGCAGTACCATGGTCAGAAGACCTCCGGCCAGACCGCCTCCCTGCGGTAAAAAAGACGGTTCCGTTTCATAACCGGTAGGAATAAAAATATGATGCAGGAAGCCCAGCAGGCAGATATAAAACAGCATAGCCGCCCAAAATCCCCCGAACCATACCAGATTCTTTTTCAGGCGGAAATAACCGATTCCCATCGCAATAAAAATGAATGGGAAAAAGATCGCGCCTAACCCGAAACCATAGGTCATCACGTCATGCAGGACCTCACCAACAGAACCGGTAGGCAGCTTTGCGTATGAAGCCAGCAGGAACAATCCGGCCGCAATAAACAGGATGCCTTTCAGTTCGATACTTTTCTGGTTATTCTGTATTTCTTTTTCATTTTGTACTGCCGGTTTCTTTTTCAAGTTGTTACCTCGCATCATTCCTTGAAAACTATTCAGCAATCATGAAGGAATGCAATTCTTGCTAAACGTACGGAAAGACGAGCCGCAAAGACCCGTCTGCCATAAATCTGTTTACACTTCCATAATAATCGGAATGATCATCGGGCGCCGTCTCGTCTTTTCAAACAAAAACCGTCCCAAAGAATCGCGTATCGCAGTTTTAAGTGCCGACCAATCTGTATTGTTGGTCTCTTCACATTTGTCCAAAGCAACCTGTACCTTGTCCTTTGCTTCTCCCATCAGATCCTCCGATTCCCGAACATACACAAAACCGCGGGATACGATATCCGGTCCGGATATAATCTGGTTTGAGGCTCCGTCAACACCAACTACAACGATCATAATACCATCCTGGGACAACTGGCGGCGGTCACGCAACACAATATTACCTACATCCCCTACACCCAGACCGTCAATCAGCACATTACCTGCTGTTATTTTCCCATTCATGCAGATGCTGTCATGGGTAAGCTCGACAATCGCACCGTTCTCCGCAATCACGATATTTTTCCGGTCCATGCCGAGGCTTTCAGCCAACCGTGCATGCTTAACCAGATGCCGGTACTCGCCATGCACCGGCATAAAGAATTTGGGACGTATCAGGTTGTGCATAATTTTCAGTTCTTCCTGACTGGCATGGCCGGAAACATGAACACCATTTGCTTTTTCATAGACCACTTCCGCACCCAGCATATATAAATGATTGATGGTATTGGACACCATTTTTTCGTTGCCGGGAATCGGTGCAGCGGAAATAATAACCGTATCACCGGGAACTATCTGCACCTTGCGGTTCTCTCCCATGGACATACGGGTCAGGGCAGACATGGGTTCACCCTGGCTGCCGGTACAGATGACGACCACCTTGTCGTTGGTATAATTGCGAATCTCGTCAATATCAATCAGAAGGCCTTCCGGTACCTTCAGATAATCCAGCTGCAGGGAAATATTTACTACATTGACCATGCTGCGGCCCATGACCGCAACCTTGCGTCCGTATCTGACAGCTGTATCACAGATCTGCTGGATGCGGTGTACATTGGATGAAAAAGTTGCAACTATAATACGGTTCTTTGCGTAACGGAACTCGTTGTCAAAGGTTTCACCTACAAATTTTTCACTCTGCGTATAACCGGGACGCTCCGCATTCGTGCTGTCCGCCATCATCAGGAGAACGCCCCTGTCGCCGTATTCTGCAAAACGGTTAAGCTCCATCACCTGTCCGTCTACCGGCGTCTGGTCAATCTTAAAGTCGCCCGTGTGGATGATCAGTCCTACCGGCGTATGGATTGCCATGCCGATCGCATCGGGGATGCTATGATTGACACGCATAAATTCCAGTTTGAAAACACCGGCCCGTACACGTTCACCGGACTTTACAATATTTAAATTCGCGGTAGAAACCCCAGCCTCCTCCAGGCGACCTTCCAGAATGCCAAGAGTTAACGCCGTACCATACACAGGAACATCCAGTTGTTTTAAGATAAAAGGAAGCGCGCCGATATGATCCTCGTGACCGTGTGTTAAAAAAATGCCTTTCAGTTTTTCCTGGTTTTCAATCAGATACGTAATGTCGGGAATGACCAGATCAATTCCCAGCATATCGTCTTCAGGAAACATTAACCCGGCGTCAATCAGAATGATGTCGTCGCCATAACGGAAGGCCGTCATGTTTTTTCCGATTTCGCCGAGACCGCCAAGCGGTATGATATTTAACTTTTTTAAAGCCTTATCCAAAATTTACCTCCATATACAAATTTTCCGCTCATTTTAAGGAGGCGCTGATTAAAAATCAGCGTCTCCTTCACTCTGCTGATATTATACTGCAATCAGTAGAGAAAAACAATGTTTTGGCCTCATAAATGGCATTTAATTGTAAAATATTTGTGAAGTCATCACGAAAATCATATAAAAATATCGCACCGGCACATTCATGATAACCTTGAATAGAAAGGAGGGAAAAGAAAGAACAGCCGATGCGATTAAAATCAATATTCTGTTTTAGGTTTTCAGCAACTATCCGTTTATGGTTTTAACTTCCTATTATATAAATAAATGGTTACTCTTCATCAGGATTTGCTTTCAATGCGCCGCCCTTGTTGCGTTTCTGCCACAGAAAACCAAGTACCAGGACCGCAATGCCCGCAATGTCGGTCATGGTTCCCGGAACGATCAGGCACAGGCCGCCCAGGAAGAATACGATACGCTGTAACACATTCAGCGGGTGCTGGCAGAAACCGATCATAGCCAGGGACAGACCCCACATACCAAGGATAGCGGTAATCATGGACACCAGCACTGTAAAGGCAGTTGCATTGATCATCAGAAGTTCCGGAGCCAGCACGAAAATATACGGAACGATGAAAGCCGCAATAGCTAACTTGGCTGCGTTAACGCCGGTCTTCATGGGATTGGCGCCTGCGATACCGGAACCTGCGTAAGCTGCCAGGGCAACCGGAGGCGTAACGTCGGCGACAATACCGAAGTAGAATGCAAACATGTGCGCCGCCAAAACAGGAACATTCATCTGAACCAGTGCGGGAGCTGCAATGGTAGAGGTAATAACGTAGTTAGCTGTTGTAGGAACGCCCATACCCAGAATCAGCGAAGTGATCATGGTGAAGAACATGGCCGGCAATAACTGTCCGCCTGCCAGATCCAGCAGTGCGGTAGCCAGTTTCAGGCCAACGCCGGTCTTCGTTACCACACCGATGATGATACCGGCCGTGGCACAGGCAATCAGTACTCCCAGCACACCTTTGGAACCGTTGATCAGACCATTGACAAAATCCTTCGGGGTAATACGCGTGCTCTTACGCAGGCAGGCGCAGATGATGGTCAGCGCGATTGCATACAGAGCAGCCCGCATAGGAGTATAACCTGTAACTAACAGATAAACGATAATGATCAGAGGAATCGCCAGATGACCTTTTTCACGCAACAGTTCACCGAATTTCGGCAGTTCTTCACGGGGAGTACCCTTCAAACCGTATTTTTTCGCTTCAAAGTGAACGCCGATCCAGATACCGGTATAATACAGCACCGCCGGAATCACAGCTGCTTTTACTACGTCAATGTATGGTACGCCTACAAATTCCGCCATCAGGAAGGCCGCAGCGCCCATTACAGGAGGCATCAGCTGGCCGCCGGTGGAAGCAGCCGCTTCTACCGCGCCGGCGAAAGACGGGCGGTAACCTAACTTTTTCATCATGGGGATGGTGAAGGAACCGGTACCTGCAACGTTTGCCACGGAAGAACCGGAAACCGTACCCATCAGGCCGGAGGACAGGACAGCAACTTTTGCGGGACCGCCTACTGCCCAGCCTGCCAGTGCATTGGCCGTATCAATGAAAAACTTGCCAAGACCGGTTGCTTCCAGATAAGCGCCAAACAAAATGAACAGATAAATAAACGTGGACGATACGCCCATAGGTACACCGAAAATGCCTTCTGTTGTAAAGTACAGATGGCTTACCAGTTCATCAAATCCCACACCGCGATGAGCCATGATGCCCGGCATATACGGACCGGCAAAAGCATACGCCAGAAAGACCAGCGCCACGGTGATCATGGGCCAGCCGACCGTACGGCGGGCTGCTTCGAATACCAGGACGGTACCCAGGATACCTACCATAATATCTGTCTGGGTATTCATCCCTGCCCGGAGCACCAGTTCATCATATTCAAAGAAAATGTACAACGTTGCGAACACGCTGAGTGCCGCAAATACCAGGTCAACCGGGTGCATGGATTTTCTCGACCAGCTTGCCCGTCCCGGATACAAAAGATAAATCAGCGCCATACCGAAGCACAGATGAATGGTACGCTGCAAATGTGCATCCAATACGCCAAAGATACCCGTATACAACTGGAAACAGGCAAACAGGATACAGATGGCAGAGATCACATATCCCCAGAATCCATCCGGCTCCCGCTTGTTCGATTCTTTATCAAATTTCTGCATCACCTCTTCGGCAGACATTTCTACCGGAGCGGCAGTTGTTTTCTTTTTTACGTCGTCCACAGGCCTCACCGCCTTTTCTAAAATCGTTTTTTTAATTAATAATCAATTCGTCAGCGTTACTTAAAAACAGTACGCAACCAATATTGGTAACGTTTGATTGCTTTCACTTCAACTAATGTACCCTGCCCGAACAGCGGACATAAGTCATAGATTTGATCCTTATGGATGATCTTTGGCATCGCCTGTACAGCAGTCCGGAATTTAAGAGATTTATAAGGCCGGTTCATTTCCAGATCGAACTTGCCATCTTTCTTAAGGCTTGTAAACTTTCCTTCTGAAGGATCGTAAGGAAGCCCCACACCTAATGACTCATAGGTCGTATGAGTCATGGTCATGTCATCCACACCGTTGACCCGGAAATATTCATCCACGGGAGTCTGCTGGACAGAATGTTTGTAATGGTAACGCCACTCCCCGCCCTTATCCACGGCGAAATATTGAATCGGGAGATTATTTTCAGGCAACAGCACGACCAGCAACTGGTTCCCATACCAGCCTGCTGCGGCCAGAACAACCATCAGCAGTAAAACGAAGGTGGGATGTTTGAAAAAAGACCGGGCCCCGGTGGACGCCGGAGTCCGGTCTGTACTTGTGTGATCCATTAAAAATTACTTCTCGTTGAAGAATTTTTCTGCGCCGGCATTCAGTTTAATGGACATGCCATCTTTACCGGTTGCTTTGGTGATGTTCTTGGATACGTTATGAGCAGCTTTCATACGATCCAGGTTGCCATACAATGCTTTAACAATAGCGTAACCGGTATCGGCATCCATCTTATCGGTAACAGCCAGCATGCATTTTACAGCAACTGCAGCAGTATCGGTTTCAACCTTGTTGTAGGTCTTTGCAGGAATGGTAACTTTGGTGTAGTACGGATATTTGGCGATCAGCTTGTCAGCAATGTCAGCGCTTACGCTTACCATTACAACTTCATGCTGGGTTGCCAGGTCCTGGATTGCAGCGGTCGGGAAACCGGCTACTACGAAACCAGCGTCAACGTTACCGTCTTTCAGGGCGGAAGCAGCTTCACCGAAGGACAGGTACTGGGGTTTGATATCTTTGTATGTAATACCAGCGATGTTCAGAATCTGACGGGCATTTGCTTCGGTACCGGAACCTGCGGCGCCTACGGCTACTCTCTTACCTTTCAGGTCAGCAACGGTCTTGATGCCGGTCTTCTTGGTGGTAACGATCTGAACGGTTTCCGGATACAGGGTAGCCAGGCCTTTCAGAGATTCAACTTTCTTGTCTTTGAACATTTCGGTGCCCGTTGCGGCATAGTAAGCAATATCGTTCTGGATGAACGCAATGTCAACTTTGCCTTCCTTCAACAGGTTTACGTTGGCTACAGAAGCACCGGTGGACTGGGCGGAAGCATTCGCGCCTTTTACGTTCTTGTTCAGGATATCAGCCAGTGCGCCGCCTAACGGATAATAGGTGCCGGCAGTGCCGCCGGTAGCAATGTTAATGAATTTTTTGCCACCATCAGCTGCCGGTTTCGGGGCTTCTTTCTTCTTTTCTCCGCCACCGCAGCCAGCCAGTACGGAACCGATAACCGCAAAGGCCATCAAGAACGCCAAAAATTTTTTCATGATAAAAATCCCTCCCTTTTGCTATCAGCAAAAATAACATAAAAATGCTCATTACATTCGCATTCTATTATGTTTTCTATATTATACCAAAAAATCCTGCTTACACAAAATTTTTTTTAATTATTTTTTAAGAATATTGTATACAAGAATAAAAGGAAATGCTAAAATATAACTGTTTTTAAAATGTTCTGCCTGAAAGGCAAGGCAGGCAATAATTAGATTAAAGGAAGTGAAATATAATGAACAACGTACCCGTTTACAAATTGCGGTTAGCCCGTACCCTGTACAATAATTTTTACCGCGCCCGTCTGCAGGACGCCAACGGAGAAGACGCAGGCCAGCTGCTTATCGTTCCCGGCCTTCCCCTGGACCGCAGCCAGCTTCCGGAGGATGCGCCCCTGGCCAATCCGTATCTTCTGGTCATTGTTGAAGACGCTAACATCAACAAAAATAATGTCATTGATTTTGAAGAAGGAGTCTCCCGCGCCGTACTGGCAAAATTCACAACCGAAACCAATTCTTTCAATCACTGTGAATTCTACTATCCTTCTCCCGCATTTTACTTTGCACAGGAAGAAGAGTAAGTAAACATCTGTCACAAAAATTTAATCGCCCCACCCTGGAATATTTTTCAGAGTAAGGGCGATTTTTGTTTGCATAACTGCTTTAAAATTTTAGAAACAGGAACAATCGCGTTAAAAAAATATTGGCGCATACGTCAGGAAAATTCTACAGCATTGTCTCCTGCTTTTCCTTTTCAGTGAATTTGTCGGCGACTTCCAGTATCT